>JBFGKR010000236.1:0-4174 GCA_041576575.1 Arenicellales bacterium
ACCCCCTTCAAGGTCACGAATCCGCGCACCGTGGAAAACACGGCGTCGATCCCCAGCTCCACCGTCGTCGGCACGTCGGGCAGCGGCTTCATGCGTGTCTTCGCCATGACCACGAGCGGGCGGATCTCTCCTGCGCTAATCTGCGACTCGGCCTCCGAAAGATTGAGCACTCCGATATCGATGTCTCCGCCGATCAGCGCGGTGACGATGGCGCCGCCGCCTTTGTACGGAATGTAATTGGGACTCTTTATCCCGGCACGCCTAGCGAAGGTAAACGCCGTGATCTGATCGATGGCACCGACTTGCGTACCGCCAAACTTGAACGATTTTTGCTTCGCTTCCGCAAGCAGCTCCTGGATGGTCTTGAATTTGCTGTCGCCCCGGACCATGAGCAGCTGTGGATCGTCGGTGGCGCGCGCCAATCCCACCAAATCGTCCAGTTTCAATGGTGATTTGCCGCGCGCGATGGTCAGGAGATGCGTGGGCGTAATAGTCATGATGGTGTAACCGTCGCGCGGTCGGCTGTTGATATAGTTCATCGCTTTTGCGCCGCCACCGCCGCGTTTGCTGACGACCAGCATGTCGGTATTGAGCACTCGCCGCGCTCGCAGCAACGCCATGCGTGTGGTTACATCGGTGCCGCCACCGGCTCCAGCGTGGGTAACAACTTCGATGGTCTGTGATGGAAATTGTTCCTGCGCCCATGCGCCGGTCGCCGATAGCAGGGCCAGCAGCGCAGCGGAAAAGCAGGGCAAAATTCGTTGTGTGCGGTTTCTGTGCGTACTCACCTTCTTTTTCGACATGTTCTGTTCCTCCCCATTGTAAAACCTTGAACAAACCTGCTGTTCAGTCACGATCAACGGCAACAGCCGTATTATATAGCCCTTAATGCAACATATCGATGCGCACGTCTCTAGGGAGATCCAATCGCCTTGACATCGAAGGCCCGTCCATTTACCAGGATCAACCAGCAACAAGAAGTCGATGTTTTACGTTCCCCGCCGGCCACGCACTGCGGCCGAGAACGTCGGTATGTTCATACTTCGTTAACTCGCGCCGCTTCTGGATAGACCGCACTTACCCAATTGATACCGGATTGGTGTCGACGTTCTCCGGGAGGAGCCCGAAACAAGGTTGGAAAGACCTTTGGAAATCGTCGATCGAATTGCGCAAACGCTGAAGCGAAGCGCACGATTTCGAATTTGCTCGCGCGCAGCGTCCGCCGAGCCGAAAAATTCCGATTAACGATTTCACCATCGAGGCGTGAACCGGCTTTGGACAATCGACGCTCCGAAATTTTCGCCGAATTTGCATCAATTGGCATAAGCGCGGCCGTCGCGTCGCGGAACGCGGCGAAGATCAATCCCTAGAGGGAACTTCCGTAGTTCGATCGCAATGTAAAAATAAAGGCAATGCGTAGCGCTTGAGCGAGTACGCGTGTTACTACAAGATCGAGCGAACGGGAGCGCCGACTTCGTGTTCGGCTACGTCTCACATTGCCTCGCCACTTTGCCTTGAGGTCGCTGGGAATCAATCGTTCGGATGCGTATACGGCGTTACGATGAACGAGAACGACGGCAGATTGCTGTATCACCGATCCGTCGTCAACCTGGATCCGGCTGACATTTGTTAGTAAAACCGATCTTGGCGCATACGCGTGCTCGGAGACGTCGTAGCAGGCCTATGGCAGCGTAATTGTCGCCGTTCTACCCGCGCGCCGCCCGACGCACTTTCTTGCGGATGTGTAAGAACGACACCCGCCACAGCGTCTTTTTCGGTACGTACACTAGGGTGGCGAGATTTCGCTTAGGCCGCTTGACATAGCCGATTTTACCGCGGATCGACTTTTTCTGCGGCTCTCGGCTCTAGTCCGCACTCGGCAACGATCTCGATCGAGACCGGCGAGATAGCCTCCACGTTTTTCCTCGCCCACTCGTTTGGCAGCGTCTTCACCAGCGGGCAATCACATCCGAGCGTTCGTTGTCCTCTTTAAATCTACGAATGCCAACTTCGGAAGTAGTCAAATCGGCCAGCCACGTGTACCGGGCATGCCAGCCGGGTGTACGGGATTCTGCTGCCCAGGGCATCGGTGCTCAAGCTTCGGGCGGTCAGATGCGGAGATCGCAAGCTGGCGTTACGTCGTGAGCCCGCGCTGACTCGTCGCGAGTCGATACCATCCATTCATCGTCCCGCAAACCGATCGTGGTTGTAGACCATGTCGCCCCCTGGCGCGGCCTTATGGCAGGCAATGCAACCCTGCGGCATGCCTTTGGCGATCCGTCCCGCCAGCTTCAAGCCCTTGGGATTGGTGTCCAGACTTCCATCCGCTTTGTACTTGACCCAAAACCAATCTTGGTTTTCGGAATCGTAACCCGTTTCTCTCCGAAACATTACGGTGATAGCAGCCAGGTGTTTCGCGGGGTCATCGGCGACTTTCGCCGCGTTGACGCCATCTCCGCCGTAATTTCGCTTCACGATAACGGTACCGGTGTGGCCGCCTACGCCAAGATCGCCCTCTATCGTATCGAGCACGGCCCCATGGGGATGTACCCCCTTGTACGGCTTGGACACAACTGCGTCCTTGCCCACCATGTTCGCGGCCGTCATGCTTTGCCAAAGTTCTTGGGCATACGCCACGCTGGACGGGTCGCCGAAAGACGCCGACTTGGCGTCATCGGGTGTTGTAGACGTTCTAGCGTAGGTACCGCATGCGGCGACAGCGACGGTGCTCAATAGCAGTACGATTTTATTACGCAGGTGCATATTCAATTCTCCGTCTATTTGTACCGATTGTTGTTGTAGACATAGTCTCCGCCCGGCGCCGCCGCATGGCAGGCGATACAACCCTGCGACTTGCCTTTGGCCACGCGTCCGGCGAGCTTCATTCCCTCGGGGTTCGCGTCCAGGCTGCCGTCCGGTTTGTACTTGACCCAGAACCAATCCTTGTTGTCGGCGTCGTAACCGACCTCCCGTTTGTACATCACCGTCACCGCACTCAGGTATTTTCCGGGATTGTCGGCGACCTTGGAGATGCTGGAGTCCTCGCCGCCATAGTTGCGCTTGACGATCACCACCCCGGAGTGCCCCTCTACGGCGACCTGACCCTCGATAGTGTCCAGCACCGCGCCGTGCGGATGTTGACCTTTGTAGGTCTTAGAGATAATCGCCTTGGCACCGACCAGATTCGCTGCTTGCAACGTCTTCCACAGCTTTTGCGAATATTCGATACTTTCCGGATCACCGAACGGCGGAGCGGCTGTAACGGCAGCGCTGGAAAACGCAGTCGTGAACACGACGGCCCCGAGCGCAATCATGAATATGTGACGTATTCGCATAATGGCTCCTCTTGGGTTGCTAAATTGTAGGTAACGCCCAGCTCGTAAATTCTATGGCCCGATTGCCACCAGTTCTCCCTTCGCGGTTAGAGCGACGATCCTGCCGTCGATCATCACCGGATTGGCGCCGAGCGCTACGGGGTGCTCGCGCCGCCATAGCAGCCTGCCCGTTAGCGTGGAAAAAGCGGCCACGTGTCCTTGCTCGCTGCCAATCAGAACCGTGCGATTTTGCAGACGCGGAACGAAGGGGAGTTTTTCTTCGAACCGCCGAACCCATATCAAGCGGCCGTCCACCGCGTGGCGCACGCGCAGCGCCCCGCCGAACGTCCCCATGTAAAAACGATCGCCGTCCACGACCGGGGAAAATCCAGGAGTCGGATCGCGCACCTCCCATACCGTGGCGCCATCCGTTGCGGAAACCGCGATGACGTCTCCGGAAAAAGTAGTGATCACCACGGCTCGGTCGGGGATCGGGACGGGTCGATACACCAGTTCTTGGTTTAACGGTTTGGTCCACGCGACAGCGCCGGTTGTCCGATGAACGCCGTAAAGTCGGCCGTTGCTGCCGCCGAACACCAGGATTCCGTCGACGACGGCCGGAGGGTAGATCCAACCGTCAAACCGTCGACTCCAGACGATCCGGCCGCTATCCAGCTTGACCGCGCGCGCGACTCCGTCGGCGGCGCCGACGTACGCCGTGTCGTCGTACACCACGGGGGAGTAGATGGGTACGGCGGAGCCAACACGCCACTGTATGCGGCCGCTCTGCAGCTCGAGCGAGTACAGACCGTCCGTACTGCCAACCAGCACCGTTTTCTCGGTGACAACCGGCTCGAAGG
>JBFGKR010000237.1:0-4172 GCA_041576575.1 Arenicellales bacterium
AAGGGGTGGCGTGACGCAGCTCGAGCAGTCGCTCGACGCCGAATTCAGGGCCTGAACCGCGTCGCTGTATTTCACGAATCCCGCATTTCGGCACCCGCATTCACTGAGACCGATCCTTGCCGGAGATCCCTTCGCTGGCGCGTTGCACGGGTCGGAAATACTTTAGACGGTACCACTGCAGCCGACACGCGGCCCCGACCCAAGCGCGATCGGCGACGACAATTCGTCTCGGTCTCCGGTATTCGGTGCGAGTGTCGGGGCGGCGACGCAGCCAGTGTTGGCGGCGGTGTCCGGGGGAATACGAAGAGCGGGGATGTCAACTCGCTGATCTTCGGTTGGCCCCGAATCAGGATCCGACTCGCCCGTCTTGGCGCCACGGAAACGCGATGTATCCGTTCACCCGTGAATGCGGTTGCGCGTCCGGGTAAGTATTGTGGTTTGGTTCCCGGCGCTTTCAAAATCTTGCTTGCACACATCGTCAAGTTCCGGGCGTGCCAAGTGCGACATTTCGGTCTACACTTCGAGCATTCAGCGACTCGTATCGTCCATTTCTTGACCAATCTCAAGATCTCAATGATTGCGAGGCGTTAATATGGGAAAATAAGCAAAAATATGCGATTGGACGGTTGTTTTTACAATCGGTTTGGTAGCATATCTGAAAGCTCAGCGAGCGATGACTCCGCGATATTGTTTCGGGTACGCCCGTGCTTGGAGATTTGTGAAGCTTAACTCTATCCCGGCGGACAACCGGAAAGGAGACAATTTCTATGGGGCAAAAACTGCATTTAAGTCTGGTGCTGCTCAGCGCGGCGTGTCTGAGTCTCTTGTTGATGACCACGCAGCGCGACGCGCAAGCGGAGTACGGCGACGTAGTCATGAACAAGTATTCCGATGACGCCGGGATCCGGCCCGTCGTCTTTCCCCACTGGTTTCACCGTGTGCGTTTTCGTTGCAAAGTGTGCCACGCCGATCTTGGATTCAAGTTTGAGGCCGGTGGCAACGACGTGAATATGTTAAAAATCATCGACGGAGAGTACTGCGGTGCGTGCCACAATGGCGAGATTGCGTGGTCGGTGGAGAACTGCGATTTTTGCCATTCGGGCATCCCCGGGACACCGACTCAGGTCCACGAGAGCACCTTGCAGAAACTCATTAAGCCCGCTGGCGCTCCTAAGTAAAAGGAGGTGATAGGAATGGTTGATCTAAAATTGCGCGCATTGTTGACAGTCTCTCTGGGAGTCGCCGCGTTACTCGCAATATTGGTACCTTCTCCGCAATCGTCGGCCGCGGACCCGAACGCATTCAACCGCTTGATGACGCCACCGGCAAAGCGTAACCCGCCGCCCACGGAAGACGGCATCCACGACCCGAAGTCGACCGGCACCCAGGGCCTGCAGGCTCCTAAAGAGGCGTTCGATCCGCTTCCAAAAGCGCAATCCGGGAATTACATCGATTGGGTGAAGTCGTTCGATTCTAAGAAGATTCAACCGCGCTTCGATCGCGACGATCCCAAGGCGCAGCCGGTGATCATGGATCTGACGATCGTGCGCGAGGTGAAGGGCTCGATGCCCGATGTGGTGTTTCCCCACAAACAACATACCGAATGGCTGGATTGCTCCAATTGTCATCCGGCGCTCTTCGTTCCGCAGAAAGGGGCGAATCAAATGAGCATGGCGTCGATCATGTTGGGAGAGTCCTGCGGAGTATGCCACGGAAAGGTCGCGTTCCCGGTGGCCGATTGCCGCCGCTGCCACAGTGAAGCGAAAGGCAAAGCGCAGGCGGCGCAGACCTCTGCGGTAGCCGCGGGCAAGAAGTAGCGGTACAAGATTTCCCCTCCTGCGCCGTGGCACGCGTCTCGCGTGCTCGGCGCATGTCCGACCGCGGTTCGCGCCTCCGGAGGCACGCTCGGGGCAGCTCGGAATTCGCGGCCCCGCTGTCGCATACAATACGCCCGCGGCGCGCGTCCACGGCGTTCGTTCGCAAGCGGCCGAAGCTGGATATGGCCCGCAATAGAGGGGACAATAGCGCTGCGTGTAAAGTCAATCCAAAAGACGGATCGTTCGTGCAATGACCGCCGCGACCGTCCCCACGCCAAAATAAGAACGGAGACGGCGTTTATGGTCGAAGTGTTGGGTCGCAAATTCATGAACACAACAGGCTGGGTTTGTATCGTCACGGTCATGGCCGCGATAATGGTTTGCTATCAGCAGTCGGCGCTGGCCGGAAAGTGGCTGTCGCTGGAGCAAGACGGTCTCCACGACACCAACAATCCCGGCTTGAAATTTTTACAAAGCCCGGCAGAGGCACTGACGCCGCTGCCGCGGGAGAATGCGGGGAACAAGGTGGATTGGCAGCGTGCCATGGAGCAGGGACTGATCAATCCGCGCAGCAGCCTCCGCGGCGGAAAGGAACTGAAAATCCTCGATCTGGATATCCTGATGAAGGACACCCGAGACGCTTTGGCGGTCGTGTTCCCTCACAAGATCCACACGCAGTGGCTGGATTGTGAAAATTGTCACGAGAAGCTGTTCAAATACCAAACCGGAGCCTCGGTCATTTCCATGGCCGATATCTTGAACGGGGAGTCCTGTGGGGTCTGCCACGGGGCGGTGGCGTTTCCCGTCACTGAATGCGATCGTTGCCATAAGGGACCGCGCGACCGTTCGTCGTCTTGAAGATGTGGAAGCCCGGAACCCCCTTGTGGGCAACGCGGGGGATTGCCGGCGGTTCATTCTCGGGACGATCGCGCTGGCCCAGTACACCAGCATAAACTTTGACAAGTTGTCGAACGAGAAGAGCATGCGGCCGCTGGTCGTACTCGCATTGGGTCGACCGCATTCGATTCCGGTATCGGTGTTGTGCCCTATTGGACTTCGTCTCGGGACGCCGTTGTAAGCGGCGGGCGCCGGCCGGTGGCAGGGCGAACGAGTCCGTGATCGATCGTCGTCATCGTGTTACCGCGGGCTTTGGAACGCGCATTAGACGCGGCATCGGCGTGACGCGTCGGTGCGCTGGCGCGCGCTGGAGAGGACACATTATGTAGTCGACGAGCTCGCAGCGACGTCGGACGCGTCGGCGTCAGCGGGAGGCGCCGGGGGGGTCGAAGGACGTCGAGAACCCGGGTTCGAGATTATGTTAATCGCAAGATAAATCTTAAAATTCGTACAACGTGTGAATCGCATTAATAGTTTTTGAAACATTTCAAATGTTCTAATATTCTAATAATAGAACAGCCGTAGTTGTGCTCCGATCGAAATAACAGTGGCCAAAGGAGGCATCGATGAAAACCGTTCGCTTGCTGTTCGGATGTATCGTGTTGGTCGGGGGCACCGGGACCTACGCCGGGGAGAAGGAGAATCTGCCCGATCCGCCAAGTCCCAGCGTCCTGTGGACCGAAGAACAACAGCAGATCGTCAACGGCGGGGATGCGGCCCGCGGGAAAGAATTGGCGGAACGATGCATCCATTGCCACGGCGAAACGGGAATCGGCGCAGAGTCCGCCATACCCAACCTTGCGGGCCAGCTGGCGGCGTACACATACAAACAACTGAAACACTATAAAGAAGGGAATGCCCGGAATCACAGCGGCATGCGGCGCCGAGTGAAACGCTTGAACGACCAGCAGATGGCCGATATCGCCGCTTGGTACGCGTCGTTGGAGCCGGCCACGCCGGACCTGTCCTTGCCTCCGGCCGCGGACAATATTGTCGTCCTTGTCGAGCACGGCGACGAACAGCGGGGATTAACCGCCTGCGCCGGCTGCCACGGGGCCCGCGGTGAGGGGGCGCCGATCGACACCCCCGCCATCGGCGGTCAGAAAGTGCAATACTTCTTCGACACCATGCAGCTGTTCGCGCAGGCGGGGCGGGCGCGGGACGTTTTCAACAGCATGTGTGAACTGACGCCGCGTTTGACGCGGGACGAGGTACAGGGACTGGCGGAATATTACGCGCGATTAGGCGGCGCCAAACTGACCGTCGAATAGGGCATCAAACCGCGTGCCGATCGCGGAATCGGAGCATTCTCCCGGTCGGCGGCACCCGCCCTCGCGAGCCGAGACCGCGGCGCGGCCGCGTCCGCATAATGTGTGTCGTGGGTGCGGCCGTGACGCGCGACAACGGCGCCCCGAAGTTAAAAAATACCCCCGTCACCGGCATCATAGGACAGGAAAC
>JBFGKR010000238.1:0-4159 GCA_041576575.1 Arenicellales bacterium
AGCGCCGACGTGTTGGAGGCCGCAGGTGCCCGATTGGATCTCGACGGCGCGCGCGTGGCCCGGTGCATCGAACAAGTGGGAATTGGATTCATGTTTGCGCCCGTGCACCACGGTGCGATGAAACACGCCATTGGTCCGAGGCGCGAAATGGCCGTGCGCACCGTGTTCAACATCCTCGGTCCGCTGACCAACCCCGCCGGGGCACCCAATCAGGTGTTGGGTGTCTTCGATCGTTCCCTGCTGCACCCGTTGGCGGAAGTATTGCGACGGCTCGGTAGCCGCCATGTGCTCGTGGTGCACGCGGGCGACGGTATGGACGAAATCAGTGTCGGCGCGCCGACCCACGTCGCGGAATTGAAGAACGATTCCATTCTGAGCTACAGCATAAGCCCCGAAGACTTCGGATTGCAGAAGGGAAATGTGGCGGCGTTGTGCGTGGACGGCGTCGAGCAGAGTCTCGCCGTAATTCGCGGTGTTTTCGATAACACACCGGGGCCCGCACGGGACGTTGTGGCGTTGAATGCGGGTGCTGCGTTGTACGCGTCGGGAGTCGCGGCGGATTTCCGCGCCGGCGTGGAACAGGCGCTGGATGCCATTGCCAGCGGCGCAGCCGCGCGAAAGCTCGAGCAGTTCGTTGAATTCACCAATCGGCGATGATGTCGGAGACCGTCGATGTCCTCACCAGGATCGTGCGCCACAAGGCCGAGGAGCTGGCGCGACGCGCCCGGGCGTTGTCGATAAGGGAGCTGCGTGCGCGCGCCGCGGATACGCCCCACCCCCGGGGGTTCGCAGAGGCGATCGAGGCTCGAATTGCTTCCGGGCAACCTGCGGTGATCGCGGAAATTAAAAAGGCCTCGCCGAGCCAAGGAGTCATACGCGCGGATTTCGATCCCGTTGCCATTGCCCGAAGTTATTCTCGTCGGGGAGCCACTTGCCTCTCCGTGTTGACGGACGAAAAATTTTTCAAGGGCTCCGACGAGTACCTGCAGCAGGTAAAAGAAGCCTGTCCGCTTCCGGTCTTGCGTAAAGATTTCACCATAGATCCGTACCAAGTTTTTGAAGCGCGCGCTATCGGCGCAGATTGTATTTTGCTGATTGTCGCCGCCGTCGGTGACGCGCAGCTGACGGAACTTTCTTCTTTGGCGTTGGAATTGGGTATGGACGCGCTCGTGGAAGTGCACGATAGACAGGAATTGGAGCGCGCGCTCGAGTTGCAGCTTCCGCTGATCGGAATCAACAACCGTAATTTAAAGACGTTTGACACCGATCTCCGAACTACCCTTGACCTGCTTGCGTGCGTCCCCGAGAACCGCATCGTGGTAACCGAGAGCGGTATTCATACACCCGAGGACGTCGCGCGCTTGCTCGAACACGGCGTGCGGGTATTCTTGGTCGGGGAAGCGTTTATGCGCGCTGCAGACCCGGGGGAGAAAATGGCGGAGCTATTCTTCACAAGAGAAACCAAAAAACGGGGTGACGTGCGATGAAAGCGACGATTGCGCTCGAAGACGGAGTACACTTTTCTGGAACCACGGGCAGCGGTCACGAAATCGAGATCGATGGGCCCCCGGAGCAAGGCGGCCGTAACCTGGGTCCGCGGCCGATGGAGTTGGTGCTGCTCGGTATGGGCGCGTGCACGGCCTTCGACGTGGTACTTATACTTCGTAAATCACGTCAGGACATCTCCGCGTTCACGGTCGAACTAGAAGCCGATCGCGCCGGCGAGGTACCCAAGGTCTTTACACACATTCGGGTTCATTTCGTCATCACCGGCAAGGATATCCGAGAGCAAGCGGTCACGCGTGCCATAGAGCTTTCCGCGGAGAAATACTGTTCCGCGTCGATCATGTTGGGTAAGACGGCAAAAATCACCCACAGCTTTGAGATAGTCCGTTCGCCGTAGGATTCGATGTCAATTCCGACGCGACCATTCGATGGCAACAGCGGCACAACATTTCGACGGTCTGAGAGACCGCTACTATCAGGCTTGGTTTCGATATCATCCTGAAAACGCGGTGGAGGCGGGGGTTCCGGGCTACGCGCATCTGTTGACGCCTTATACAGACGACGACATCGGTGCGCTGATGGCGCTCAACGGAAAACTCCTGGATGGCCTGGAAGAATTGGATGTGGAAGCGCTGGATGCGGATCGAAGGATCGATGCCGATCTCATGGTCGGTGCCGCAGTACTCGAAATGCAGGCCTTGTCGGATCACGACTGGCGCTTCCGCGACCCGCAGCGTTACCTGCCTTTGAATGCTGTTTATCAGCTCATAGTCCGCGACGTCGAAGATTTTGCGCCGGCCTTGCTCGGTAGACTGCGTGCCGTGCCGGCGCACCTTCGTAACGCTCGGCAATACCTGGACAAGGAGCCGGAGCGAATACCCGCATTGTGGCTAGAAACGTCGCTCGTCGCCACGGAAGCCGGCATGGAGTATTTCCGGGCCTTGCGCCATCACCCCAAAGTGTCGGCGCTCGCCAAGCGCTCCTCCGATGTGGTTGAACTGCTGGACCTCGGCGTGCAGGCCCTGCGCGAATTTGCGGATTTCCTGGGGAACCAACTCGGCCCTCGCGCCGGCGGCAATATCGCGTGCGGACGCCGGCGTTTCGAAATGTTGCTGAAACTGCGCCATTATCTCGACATCAATGTCGATCAGCTGCATGCCCTGGGGACCGAGTTGCTCGAACGCGTGAGCCGAGACCTATCGCGCGTATGCATGGCGTTGCGGGGTGACGACGACATCTCAGCGTTGGCGCGCCAGATCCAGACCCATCGACCGCAACCGCAGTCACTGATAGAGAGCTATCGCCGTCAAGTGCGCGCGGCGCGAACGTTTGTCAAGGAGCGGGGACTGGTGAAATTCCCGCCGCAGGAGTCTTTGACCGTCGTGGAAACCCCGTTGTTTCTGCGTCACGAGATTCCCATTGCCGCCTATATGGAGCCCGCTCCCTCTGATCCCGAACAGCGGGGGTGTTATTATGTCACTCCTGCGACTGCTCCGGACACGCTCGCCGAGCACAATTTCGCAACCATGACGACGACTTGTGTGCACGAAGCGTATCCTGGCCATCATCTGCAATTCGTAACCGCCAACCTCAGCCCCGTATCTTCCACATTGCCGCGTCTCCTCAACGCGTCCGCGACCTTGTACGAAGGTTGGGCGTTGTATTGCGAACAGATGATGCGTGAGCAAGGGTTTCTGGATCGACCGGAACATGAGTTTGTCGTGTTGAAGGATCGCCTGTGGCGGGCGATGCGCGTCGTCATCGACGTCGAGATGCATGCGCGCGAAACAGCGCCGGCGGACGTCAAAGAACGTATGCAGCAAAGACTGGGAATTCCGGAGCCGCACGCTGCGGCGGAACTCGCCTGGTACAGCCGCGCCCCTACGGTCCCCATGGCCTACGCGACCGGCTGGTCGTTGATCAATGCAGCGCGAGATCGCCGCCGCGCCGAAGACCGAGGCTTCGACATGCGCAAGTTTCACGACTGCATCTTGTCGTGCGGGTCGATCGCCGTACCTTTGGTGCTGAAAAGAGTCTTCGGCGCCGATTTTGCCGAGCGCGTTCGCGCCACCGTTTTCGGTTCGCCGCCGGACGGTTGAGGCGATTACGGCATCGAGGCGGCATCCGGTCGCTCTTTGCCTTCGTCATCGTCCGCATCTGTCGGTGCGATCCGCGGACGCAGTCCGGCTTTCCACTAGTGCTCTGGTGTCTCTTTGGGGATAACCCGCATGACCTCAGCGACCGTGGTGACGCCGGCGGCGATCTTTTTCGCGCCGCTGATGCGCAGCGGTTGCATGCCGTCCCTCATGGCCTGCTCCCGTATCGCCTGGAGATCCGAGGTGGGGGTCACGCGCTGCTGAAGGTCGGGGGTCATGCGCAAGAGCTCGAAAAGCCCGATGCGACCATAGTAGCCGGTGTTGCGGCATTCGAGACAACCCTGCGGCCCGTACCCATTCGCGGGCAGAGGGACGTCCCAGGGATGGACCAGGGTGTGCCAGGCGACCTCGGCCAGCGGCAGCTCACACTTGCAATGCGGGCACAAGGTCCGAACCAGGCGTTGCGCGACCACGCCCAACACCGTCGCGTTGATCAAGTACGACGGTACGCCGATTTCGAGCAGACGCGTGACGGCCGAGGGCGCGTCGTTGGTGTG
>JBFGKR010000239.1:0-4151 GCA_041576575.1 Arenicellales bacterium
CCCCCCGAAAACCTGTGTGTGGGTGCGTATCCTATCGCCGAACCGGGACGCGTCAGCGTTGACACGCGGCCCACCGGGACTTAGAATCATTCTAAATCTTATCGCCCATGCTTCCTTCACGAAGCGTGGCGGTCAACTCAACTCAAAACCGGAGCAGCAAGATGGACTTGAAAGGTAGCAAGACAGAGCAAAACTTGAAAGACGCTTTTGCCGGCGAGTCGCAGGCCAATCGTCGATATCTGTATTTCGCAGCGAAAGCCGATGTCGAGGGCTACAACGACGTATCCGCCGTGTTTCGCTCCACCGCAGAAGGCGAGACCGGTCACGCCCACGGCCACCTCGAATACCTCGAAGCGGTTGGTGATCCGGCCACCGGACTGCCGATCGGCGGCACCTCCGACAATCTGAAGGCGGCCATAGCTGGCGAGACCCACGAGTACACGGACATGTACCCGGGCATGGCCAAGGCCGCCCGCGACGAGGGCTTCGACGAAATCGCGGATTGGTTCGAGACGCTGGCGAAAGCCGAACGTTCGCACGCGAACCGTTTCCAGAAGGCATTGGATTCACTGAACTAAACGCCAGCTGCATTCTGCGCGCTGGACGGCAACGCTGGCTTGCTGGCATGCGACGCGGTGTTGCGGCCTGTCGAAATAAAGTGACGGAACAGGGCCGGGGGATCACCGGCCCTTTTTCTTAAGTGGGCGGATTGTCATGACCAACAAAACCACCGAAGGACGGCGCGAGGGTAGTCTCGAAGCACCGGAGCGCCACCCCATCGCCTGGAAGGCAACCGAGTTTTACGACAAACAGGCGCTGTTCGCGGAGCTGGAGCGAGTGTTCGACATCTGCCATGGGTGCCGGCGCTGTTTCAGTTTGTGCAATGCTTTTCCGACCTTGTTCGATGCCATCGACGAGTCGGACACCATGGAGCTAGATGGTGTATCGAAGGAGGTGTACTGGGACGTCGTCGACCACTGCTACTTGTGCGACATGTGCTTCATGACCAAATGCCCGTACGTGCCGCCTCACGAATGGAATGTGGATTTCCCCCATCTCATGCTGCGCGCCAAAGCGGTTAAGCACAAGACCGGCGGTACGCGCATGCGGGACAAGATTCTGAGCAGTACAGACACAGTCGGCAAACTGGCGGGTATCCCTGTGGTCGTGAACGTTGTCAACGCTGTGAATCGCAATGCCACCGGACGGACTGTCTTGGACAAGACGCTCGGCGTACACCCGGCCGCCCGGTTGCCCCGCTATCACAGCAAGACGCTGCGCAAACGCATTTCACCGTCTACCGGACTCACCCACGATCCGGATGAGACTACGCAAGGTCGGGTCGTGCTGTTCGCTACGTGCTATGGAAATTACAACGAGCCGGAGATTGGCGAGGATCTGGTCGCCGTGTTCGAGCATAATGGGATTGCGGTAGCCCTGGCGGACCAGGAGCGGTGCTGCGGCATGCCTAAGCTGGAAACGGGCGACTTGGACGCGGTGGCGCGTGCCAAGGAAGCGAACATTCCGGCTCTCGCCGCCTTGGTGGATCAAGGCTGGGACATCGTCGCCCCGGTGCCGTCCTGTGCTCTGATGTTCAAGCAGGAACTGCCGCTCATGTTCCCCGGCGACGCCGATGTCGCGCGCGTCGCCGATGCGATGTACGATCCGTTCGAATACCTGATGCTCCGGCACAAGGCGGGCAAACTCAAGACCGATTTCAAGACGCCACTGGGGAAAGTGGCTTACCATGTGCCGTGTCATCTGCGCGTGCAGAACATCGGACTCAAGACCCGCGATTTGTTGTCGCTCGTGCCGGATACCGAGCTCGAAACCATTGAACGCTGCTCGGGGCACGACGGCACCTACGCCGTCAAGCGCGAGTTTCACGAGATTTCGATGAAGATCTGTCGGCCGGTGGTGAGTCGGGTCGAGAAATTCAGCCCCGACCATTACGCCAGCGACTGCCCGATGGCCGGCCATCAAATCGCCAATGGCATGCGGGACGCGAGCGCACCCACGCACCCGATGACGCTGTTGCGGCGCGCGTATGGAATCTGAGCCGTTAATCTGAAAACAACGAGGAACACGAAACAATGGCAAACGAAGGCTACCATGAACCCTACGACCAGTTAAGCGATGCAACCCGTGATATGCATCGCGCGATTATATCGTTGATGGAGGAGTTGGAGGCGATTGACTGGTATCAGCAGCGCGTGGACGCGTGCAAGGATACGGAGCTGAAAGCGATTCTCGCCCACAATCGCGATGAAGAGAAAGAGCACGCCGCGATGGTGCTCGAGTGGATCCGGCGCCGCGACCAAAAATTCAACGATGAGCTCAAAGATTATTTGTTTACCGACAAACCCGTCGCCGAGCTCGAGCACGAGCACAAGTCGTGACCGTTATGGATAAACTTGGTAGACAGGATCTTTTGTCGCTGGAGGACTACGACCAGCGCCGTCCCGAGTTTCGCGCCCGAGTCATGGAGCATAAGAAGAATCGGGTGGTGCGGCTCGGAGATCACGCCGGGTTGTACTTCGAAGATCGGTTGACCATGCACTACCAGGTGCAGGAGATGTTGCGCGCGGAGCGCATCTTTGACCCAGCGGGCATTGCAGAGGAACTGGATGCGTACAATCCGTTGATTCCGGATGGCGACAATCTCAAGGCGACCTTCATGGTGGAATACGATGACGTCGAGGAGCGCCGGCGGGCGCTGGCCGAGCTGGTTGGGATTGAGGACAAGGTGTGGATGCAGGTGGCAGGCTTCGAGCGGATTTGGGCCATAGCCGACGAAGATCTGGAGCGGGACACTGAGGAAAAAACCTCGTCGGTGCATTTTTTGCGTCTCCAGTTCACGCCGGACATGATCAAGGCTCTGAAAGACGGCGCCGCCCTGAGTGCGGGCATCGATCACGACCATTACACCGCTGCGCTGGATCCTCTGCCCGGGCCGATACGGGACGAGCTGGTAGCTGACCTGGATTGAATCCGCGGGCCGCACAAACACGCGACACGAGTCGTATTCCGATCTAAAATGGCCGCCAGCAACCGGCGGACAACTACATAATAAATGAGTGCAGTTTACGACTCGTCAGCCATAGAAGTACTCACAGGGCTGGAACCGGTGCGCAAGCGCCCGGGGATGTACACCCAGACCGAGCGGCCGAACCACTTAGTGGCTGAGGTCGTCGACAACAGCGTTGACGAGGCGATCGCCGGTTACGGCGATACCGTCGAAGTCACTCTCCACAGGGATGATTCCATAACCGTCGCGGACAACGGGCGCGGCATGCCCGTGGATTTGCACAAAGACGAAAGAATCCCCGGTGTGGAAGTCATCCTTACGCGCCTGCACGCCGGCGGCAAATTCTCCCACAAGACCTACCGATTTTCGGGGGGGCTGCACGGCGTCGGTGTGTCCGTGGTCAACGCGCTATCCAAGAACCTGGAGGTGTGGGTTCGGCGGGACGGTAAGGAATACAACATGAGTTTCCGGGAGGGACAGAAGCGTTCCGACCTGGAAGAAGTGGGTAAGGTCGGCCGCCGCAACACGGGAACCATAATCAGGTTTTGGCCGGATCCAAAGTTTTTCGACACGATCAAAATTCACGTGCCCCGGCTCAGGCGGCTGTTGCGCGCTAAGGCGGTTCTTTGCCCCGGCCTGGAAATCGGATTTCGCGACGAGAACAATCCAGACAACGATGCACGTTGGCGGTATGACGATGGGCTGTCCGATTATCTGCTCGGCGAGCTGCACGACGCCGAATGCATCCCTGATGCGCCGTTTGTGGGCCAGTTCAAAGGCAACGATGAGGAAGCGGATTGGGCGGTGGTATGGTTGCCCGAGGGTGGGGAGGTCATCGCAGAGAGCTATGTCAACTTGATTCCGACCACTCAGGGAGGAACTCACGTCAACGGTTTCCGCACCGGTCTGACCGAGGCGATACGCGAGTTTTGCGAGTTTCGAGGGTTATTGCCCCGCGGGGTGAAATTGGCTCCGGAAGATGTGTGGGCGCGGTGCGCTTATGTGTTGTCGGTGCGCCTCAAGGATCCGCAGTTCACGGGACAGACCAAGGACCGGCTCTCGTCACGCGAGACGGCGGTGTTCGTCTCCGGGGTGACCAAAGACGCATTTAGTATATGGCTGA
>JBFGKR010000240.1:0-4151 GCA_041576575.1 Arenicellales bacterium
CCTTCCCAGCGGCCGTAATCGATCTCGCGCAAACCGGGCTCCGGCTGCGGGACGCAATCATGCGGCGCCGCGATGATCCGAGCCGTTTCCATGGTGCGCCCGAGCGGACTCGCATAGACGCCGTCGAGCGTATCGCCGCGCAGCCGCTCGGCGAGTGCGGTGACCTGCTGCCGGCCTTCCTCGGACAGCGGCACGTCCGTCGATCCGGCAAAACGATCTTCGGCGGTCAGGTCGGTAGCGCCGTGGCGTACCAAGTAGATTCGAGTCGGCATAAAGAATTCTCATGTTCGGCAGTGTGCCGTTGACAGTGTCGGCAAACCCAAGAATTAGGACGCAACACTGGCTACGGCGAGTGAATTTGGCGCGCGCCGCCCTGCGTCGGTACGGAGCGCGTTCTCATTACGGGCACCGGCTCGAACGTCCACACGGCGAGACTTCGACCCCCGCGCCCGACTGCTCACGGGCCCTATTTCCCGGAGCGCTTCGCCATCAAACGATACTTCAACCCGATGCCCGCACGCAGCAGGCCGGCGATTTTTTGGATGACCGGTCGCATTACATTCTCCCGGAACTCCTGCTCCAGCTCGAATTTACCCACCTTTCGATCACAAGCCAACCCTTATTCGTCAGTTCGAAAAAGGCGAAGTGTTGATCAGCTAAAATCAGTTTTTTGTGAGTTTCCAATCGCACTATTCTGACACTTGAAAAAACACTAGGAGCAAACCCGTGAAACGTACAAGTCAGCGAATTGTCCTCGCGGCATGTACCGCTTTGTCTTCGGGTGGCGCGGTCGCCGGAGGTCTCGATCAAAATACCGCCGCGCCGGACCATTCCACCCCAATAAATGGGCCGAGTTCAACCGGGTCACTCCCAAAGCACTCCTGGGAACGCGGCGAGCTGCTGAACCTAACGCGCGATCAGCAGTTCGAGGCGGCCGATTACGATGCGGAATCGACCGCGCCGCGGGTCAACATCAACTTTGACGCAAGCGGCACGCAGCCCGGTCTGCCCAAGGATCTCGGTAATACCCACGCCGGTTCGCAGCATCATGATGAAGTACCTGGAACAGGCGCGCGACAACACCCTGGCGCGGTCGTTACGTAACCAGCTAAATCGCCGCATTGCCCATACGCTCGGGTGGTTCGTCAACACCATCCTTTCAGTCTATACCGCCGGTTGCACGGTGTACCGGAATAATCGTTCCGGCGTGCGCTTTTGGCGCGCTTGGATGGCCACACAAGCATGGAGAATGAATACATTTGCCTTGGCCAGCTTCCTATCGCCCTTCCCTCTGGTCGAGCGGGTATACTGTCGCGCTGATCATGTGATAAACCTAATCTGTGCCAGAGGTTATAGTGATCTAGAATCGCCGATCGAACTTTTGAAGACTGCGGGGCCATCAAACGACAAACCGATGAGACGCAAATGACCTGGGTAACCAAAAAGACGGTTCGAGATGTACTTTTGATCTTAGTAATTAGTATCGTCCTCGCGGAAATCGCTTTTCGGATTGTCGACGGTATTTCACCGCTGCACATCTTTTATGACGACACGTACGATCGCTGGCGACGCGAACCCGGCACTCAAGACTTCGATATCAAGATCAACGCACACGGTTTCAGGGACACCGAATTTAGTCCCAAACGCACTGGTGTCTATCGCATCGTGGCACTCGGTGACTCCATGGCCTACGGTGCTGTCCCGCACCGCAATAACTATCTGACGATACTAGAACAACGAATGAACGCGCGACAGCCGGTGGAGGTGCTGAACATGGGAATTCCGAACACAGGGCCCAGAGATTATTTGTCTATACTGGTTCGCGAGGGGCTAGCCTTCGATCCCGATATGGTCCTGGTATCCGTGTTCATCGGCAACGACATTCTGAAGCCCGGTGTAGGACAGGGGAAACGGGAGCTATACACCTACTCTTATCTGGCTTCTTTCGCCCATTATCTGCTGCACATACGCCCCCAAATAGCCGATCGTCAGCCGGGTCCCGATCGTGGCAAGGAATATTTGAAATATTGTGGGAATTGTCCGAGGTTCGAAGAGGACGCCTTTCTAAAAATCGAATCCCATCGGGCTAGTATCTATTTCTCGGCGCCCAAATCAATCGACCCGTTGGTAGACCGCGCGTTTGCTCCCATCGCCAAGATGGCGAGGTTATGCGAGCAACTAGGCATCGAGTTCGCGGTTGTGCTGTTGCCGGCGGAAATTCAAGTCTATCCCGCGCTGGCGAAGCGAGTGATCGACAGGTCGTATAATTTCACGAGGCATGCAGCGCACTGGAACCCCTCGCTTCCGAACCGGCTGCTCGGTGAGCGCCTGAATGCGCGGGGCATTCGCTTTCTGGATCTGCTACCGGAATTTTCCCGTGTCGCTCCCCACGAAACGCTCTATCTTCCACGCGACACGCATTGGAACATCGCTGGGAACCAATTGGCGGGGGAAGCTATCTACCGCTATCTGTCGTCACTTGCGTCCGGTTGATCTGGTGTCTCAATGAGATCGATTGGGTTTAGCCAGATTGTTTTATTGTTTGCGGTTTCACATACGTAGCGTACAGAGTCCCATCGAGCATCTCAAAGTTAAAAACCTGGTTTAACTGATAAGTGAGTATCCGCTTGATTCCAATTCCAAAAGTTCTTACGCATTGACGTTGATCGCTGCAGTGGGTCGCAAGCCGCGCACGGACAATTTTCAAACGGGGAAACGAATGTGTCTCGCTTGGCGAGAACCGGGATTTGCGCTTCGTAAAACGCGCAGATTTGGTGGGCCCGCCAGGACTCGAACCTGGGACCGAAGGATTATGAGAAAGCCTTATAGAGTATAACTTGTTGTGTTCATTCACTTAGATCGCGGTGCCCGTTGCTTGAATTGCCTCACTGTGCATAACCATGCAGAGCTCAATCCCGCAAATGTCCCGCACGGACAATGAGAGCGGGTAATAAACCCGCTGAGTCGCGTTTGTGCTCAAGTTCCCCCCGACTCGCGCATGAGCTTTTGCGTGACTTGCCTTAGCTTCGCCGCTGGCACGCGCCCGAGCTTCGACGCGTCGGATGCTTGAATGGTGGCGATCTTGGCGCTGCGGATGACGGACGGGACCGGAAGTCCGGCCATTCTCAGATTGGACATCTGAACATCGCCCGGCCGGCCTCGGTGCTGCGCACTGGTGATCATCACCACCCAGAACAACCCGTGTAAACCCTCGATACCGCCCGTCGATACGACCAGCGCCGGTCGCCACTGGCGCGTCGGCCGGTCCGTATACGGAAGTCACCTTGATGACGCCACCTTGCTTTAAGGTCGGCATAAGACTTGGCGTCCGTTTCCGTGTTCCATTCCTCAACAGTACGGAATGGATCATCCGTCTTGGCACCAGGATGCGCCTTGGTAAGAATCACCCACTGATCGACGATCTCGTACACGAGCTCGTCGCCCGGCTTGAGCCGCAGCGCCGCACGCACCGGCTGCGGTATGGTCGTCTGCGCCTTGGAGGTCAGTTTGCTCACGATCACGGTTGTGCCCACCAAAAGGAAGTAATATCCTTATCGTAAGAAATTCCTTTTCTCTGTAAACGCGGCACGGAAGGTCAAAATAACGTAACCGGTCGCCGCACTAATACGATCGGCAGGGCAACGAGAGTTGTTCTCAATAGTCTGTTAGCCCTCCAAACCTCCGAACATCTCTCCTCGCGAATAGAGAGCCCGGGACTCCTGGATAAGTTATCTTCCTCGGTCAGGAGAACGCCTGGATCCGGCCAGCTCCGGAACATTCGAGCGTCTCGCGATCGAAGTGTTTGGCTCCAGGAAGCGGGCGTTGGTTACACAATCCACGCGAGAGGAACGGCTTGGCCTAGGCGGCCCGCGCGGTACTTCGCATGTTGATGACCGATTCGGTGAACTTTTGGCAAGCGCTCGGCGTACCGTGTCTGACCGACAGCGGCTTATGCAGGCGCCGGACCCGACACCGTACCGATTCGTGTCGTGTGTCGCACGTTGCGGCTCTTGCCGCCGTTGCCGGGTTTGTGAAACCGTAGCTCCACGGCGCGTTCCTCCTCAGCGCATACCCACACCTCGATCGGCGAGCCAGACGGCGCCAATTCGGCGCTCACGGTCCGAAACCCGTCGCGCACGACACGCCCCTCC
>JBFGKR010000241.1:0-4132 GCA_041576575.1 Arenicellales bacterium
CGGCGGGGTCCTCCACCCAGCCGCGCTCCATGAGCGCCATGCCGGTCTTGTAGCCGAAATGATCGACGTCCATCGCGCCGCGCGAGGCATAGTGAAACAGCCACTCCACGCCCTGCGAAGGGCAGCTGCGCTGATTCGGACAGCGCCAGTCGGCCTGGCCCTCGCGCCGCACCAGCGCCGTCCCGCAGGAGGGACATCGCTTGGGGAATCGCCACCGCCTGGCCCCCTTGGGCCGCTTGCTGAGAACGGGTCCTACGACCTCGGGGATGACGTCGCCGGCCCGGCGCACGATCACCGTGTCATTTTCGCGCACGTCTTTGCGCGCAATCTCGTCCGCGTTGTGCAGGGTCGCCGTTGATACGGTCACCCCGCCCACGTACACGGGTTCCAAGACCGCGAAAGGCGTGACCCGGCCCGTGCGCCCGGTATGCACGTCGATGCTTCTGAGTGTGGTGGTGCGCTCCTCGGGGGGGAATTTGTACGCGACGGCCCAGCGCGGCGCCTTACTGGTGGCGCCCAGCTCCTCTTGGAGGTTGATCTCGTCCACCTTGACCACGACTCCGTCGATTTCGTAATCGACGTCGTGGCGGTGTGCTTGCCAATCTTCGCAGTACGCGAACACTTTTTTCAACGACGGAAATTTCTCAATTGCGGGATTGACGGGTAGGCCCGCTTTGCGCAGGAACGCGAGCGCCTCCGAGTGGCGCTGGAAGCGCTTACCCTCCACGTAACCGACACTGTGACACCAGAGTTTGAGGGGGCGTGATGCCGTGACGCGCGAATCCTTTTGGCGCAAGCTGCCGGCTGCGGCATTACGCGGGTTGGCGAAGACACGCTCGCCGCTTTGCGTCAGCTCCGCGTTCAATTGTTCGAAAGCCTTGGCGGGCATGTATACCTCTCCGCGCACATCCAGCAGTTTCTCGTGCTTCTTGCCTCGCAGCCTCACAGGCACGGCGCGAATGGTTCGCACGTTGGCGGTGATGTCCTCTCCGACGCGTCCGTCGCCCCGCGTCGCGCCTTGCGTGTAAACGCCGTTCTCGTAGACCAACGCGACGGCGACCCCGTCCACTTTGAGCTCGCAGACGAAATCCGCGTTGCGACCCAGACCGCGTTCAATGCGTTTTCCCCAGGCCTCCAGCTCCTCCCAAGAAAAGGCGTTGTCGAGGGAGAGCATTCGCACGCGGTGCTCCACCGGCGCGAACAACTCACTGGGTTGTCCGCCGACGCGTTGCGTGGGGCTGTCCGGAGACACGAACTCCGGGAACTTGCTCTCGAGTTCTTGGAGCTCGCGCATGAGCTGGTCGTAGTCAGCGTCCGAAATTTCCGGCCGGTCCTCGACGTAATAGAGATAATCGTGATGCCGGATCTGATCGCGCAGTTCTTCCACCCGCAGCTTCGCTTGCGCACGCTTCCTCTCTTCGCCACGCCGGCGGGACTCTATCGCGGCCTTGCCTTTATTCACCGGTCGCTCCTCTGCAGGTATCCACCGATCGAGCATGTTACCGCATCGCACGGTCTCACGATGCTTTCGAATTCCGCGTGTTCCGGATCAGTCCGCGTGGCCCTCAGTCGTCTCGCGATCGGGTCGGACCAAGTAAAGTGTTTGAATCCAAACGCATTTCGGTCCATATTTGCCGCTTCGCGAGTCTTAGAGGATTCGTTTTTGGGACAAAACGGGCATTTTGAGCTAATCATGTTCCGCCACTAACGAGAAGGAATGAGATGGTGACGAGGGATGTGCGATTACGCTGTTGGTAAACGTCCGTTATTTGGAGGCGCTGTCGTGGCGCTAAGATTCTCCCGGTAAGACAGGATTTAGGCTCGATAAAGATAAAATACGCTTGATACTGAGAGCCTTAAGCAGGTCCGACCCCGCAGAGTCCTTAGAGTAGAGTCAACGAGGAGCAGTCATGATGGAATCAACGGCTTCCGACACTGAGGCCTTGGACGCAGATCAGCTGCGCAAGATCGATGCATTCTGGCGCGCCGCCAATTACCTCTCCGTCGGGCAGATCTACTTGCTGGACAATCCTTTACTAAAACAACGTCTTCAAACGCAGCACGTGAAGCCGCGGCTGCTCGGGCACTGGGGCACGACACCCGGTCTGAACTTCATCTATGTCCACTGCAACCGAATCATCAAGAATTACGGCTTGAGCATGATCTACGTAACCGGACCGGGACACGGCGGTCCCGCCTTGGTGGCAAACTCTTGGCTCGAAGGAAGCTACAGCGATTTCTACCCGAATGTCCCACCGGACGTCGAAGGGATGAAGCGACTATTCAAGCAGTTCTCCTTTCCAGGTGGTGTAGGAAGCCATGTTACCGCAGAGACGCCGGGGTCCATTCACGAAGGCGGTGAGCTGGGATACGCCCTGTCCCATGCCTATGGCGCTGCCTTCGATAATCCGGAGCTGCTCGTTTGCTGCGTCGTCGGCGACGGTGAAGCGGAAACAGGTCCCATGGCGACTGCGTGGCACTCCAATAAATTTCTTAATCCCGTGCATGACGGCGCCGTGCTGCCGATTCTGCATCTCAACGGATACAAAATCGCCAACCCGACGCTTCTGGGCCGTCTCGAGCACGAAGAACTCAAGAACCTTTTTATAGGCTATGGCTACAAACCCTACTTTGTCGAGGGCTCCGATCCGATGGCGATGCATCAAAAGATGGCCGCCTCTCTTGATTCCATCGTCGGCGAAATCAAGGCCATCCAGCACGATGCGCGTATCAACGGCAGCCTGCGTCGGCCGCTGTGGCCCATGCTCATCTTGCGTAGCCCCAAGGGCTGGACAGGTCCCAAGGAAGTCGACGGTAATAAGACCGAGGATTACTGGCGCTCCCACCAGGTACCGTTCTCCGATGTGATCGGTGATCCGAAACACCTCGAGCTGCTGGAATCCTGGCTCAGAAGCTATCGGCCCGAAGAGCTTTTCGACGACTCGGGTGGACTCAAGGATGAGCTGCGGGAACTTGCGCCCCAAGGACCACGACGCATGGGGGCAAACCCCCACGCCAACGGCGGCCAGCTACTCAGAGACCTGCGGATGCCCGACTTTCGCGAGTACGCCGTAAAGGTCGAAAAACCCGGCGCAGCCCTCGCCGAATCCACTCGGATAATGGGACAGTTTCTGCGCGACGTAATGAAGCGCAACCTAGACAGCCGCAATTTCCGCGTCATGGGTCCGGACGAAACCGCTTCCAATAGACTGAGCGCCCTCTTCGAAGTGACTGACCGTACGTGGATGGCGGAAACCCTGCCGCACGACGATCATCTTTCGCCCGACGGTCGGGTCATGGAAATCCTCTCCGAACATACCTGCCAGGGTTGGTTGGAAGGCTATTTGCTGACCGGACGTCACGGTCTGTTTTCATGCTACGAGGCGTTCATCCATATTGTGGACTCGATGTTCAATCAGCACGCGAAATGGTTAAAAGTCAGCAAGGAGATCCCTTGGCGGCGCCCGATTGCCTCCTTGAATTATTTGCTGACGTCGCACGTATGGCGCCAGGACCATAACGGTTTCTCGCATCAGGACCCGGGCTTCATTGATCTGGTCGTCAACAAAAAGGCCGACATCATACGCGTGTATCTGGCGCCGGATGCCAACACCCTCCTTTACATTACCGATAAATGCCTACGCAGCCGAGATTTCATCAACGTGGTAATTGCCGGCAAACAGCGGCAACTGCAATGGCTCGACATGGATGCCGCGATCAAGCACTGCAGCGCGGGTATAGGCATCTGGGAATGGGCCAGCAACGATCAGCATGGAGAACCGGACGTGGTGATGGCGTGTGCCGGCGACGTGCCGACGATGGAAACCCTCGCCGCGGTGGATTTATTGCGTCAGCACGTGCCGCAACTCAAGGTGCGAGTCATCAATGTGGTGGACCTGATGACGCTGCAACCCAGGGAGGAGCATCCTCATGGTCTGACGGATAAAAACTTCGACACCATGTTCACTACTGACAAGCCGATCATATTCGCCTATCACGGCTATCCGTATCTCATCCATCGCCTGACATACCGCCGCACCAATCACAAGAACTTGCACGCGCGCGGTTACAAGGAGGAGGGTACGACGACGACGCCCTTCGACATGGCAGTTCTGAATGATCTCGACAGATA
>JBFGKR010000242.1:0-4117 GCA_041576575.1 Arenicellales bacterium
CTGCCGATCCGTCCTTCGACTGGGGGGACCAGAGCGCTTGGGGCGCCGTGCTCAACGACATCGCGGCAGCTTACGTCAGCTATGCTCCGGACCTCGCTGTTCCGGGAGCGACGGAGTCCATCCGCGCCTTTGTCGAAAAGGCCGTGGAGCGCGGTGTCCGACGGTTGGTTCTCTTGTCCGGTCGCGGGGAAGAGGAAGCACAACGCTGCGAACGCATCGTTCAGAACGCGGGCATCGAATGGACGATAGTTCGCGCCAGCTGGTTCAACCAGAACTTTTCGGAAGGGGAGTTTCTCAACATGGTTTTGGACGGGTCGATCACGCTGCCAGCCGGCGACGTCCCAGAACCGTTCGTCGACGCGGACGACATCGCCGACGTCGCAGTCGCCGCGCTAACCGAAAACGGTCACGCGGGTCGGATCTACGAGCTCACCGGGCCTCGACTGCTGACTTTTGAGCAGGCGGTGGCAGAAATCGGCCGTGCCATCGGGCGCGAAATCCAGTATATCCAAATCTCGCGCGAGGCCTTCGCGAGCAACATTGCTGAGTCCGGCGCGCCGGCTGACATCGCGTGGTTGTTGAACTACCTGTTTTCCACAGTGCTCGATGGCAGGAACGCTTACGTCTGCAACGGCGTCCACCAGGCGCTGGGTCGGGAGCCGACGGATTTCGCCGAGTATGCGCGCAGGACCGCCGATTCGGGCGTGTGGGATTTTTCGGCAACACATACAACGGCGGTGGCGTGATGAGCCGGCTGTTGCCGATCGTCGGAACACTGGCGCTGCTCGGGTCCGCGCTGATAGGGGGGGTGTTCTTCGCGTTCTCGAGCTTCGTGATGAACGCGCTCGCGCGCGTGCCGACTTCCTCGGGTGTTGCGGCGATGCAGTCGATCAACGTCGTCGTATTAAACCGCTCGTTCTTGGGCGCATTCATCGGAACCGCCGTGCTGTCGCTCGGAGTGGTTGGGCTCACTGTAGTCCGCTGGAGTCATCCTTCAGCGCTATTTCTCGTGGGTGGGGCTTTCTCATACATCGTGGGGACTTTCCTCGTTACCGTATTCGGCAACGTTCCCTTGAACAACCAGTTGGCCGGCGTGTCTGCCGGAGATCCGGCCGCTCGCGACGTTTGGGACCGCTACCTGGATCGGTGGACGATGTGGAACCACGTCCGGACGGTGGCCGCAATGGTGGCGGCGCTGTTGTACACCGTGGGTCTCATGCACGACGCGGGCACGTGATTCAGTGCGTCGCTGGCGTTGAGAAGCGATGCCCGCTGCCGCTGTACCTCGCACTACGCCCGGCCGTAGTTGGCGTATCATCCTGTACTTCAGATGGACGAGGCGGCATGTCCGCAGGTGGCCATAGGAATAAAATCGTGATTGAACGCGCTGCGGATACAGCGCTGCCCTGGTTTGGGAAGGAGTCACTGCAAGCGATGTTTGCTTATAATCGCTCCCTCGTGCGGTGCGCCACGCGCTGAGGCGCATCGCGATCTCGATCTTGATTTCTAATTTGATTTCTTCCCCCCCAGGACACAAGAGGAGATAAACATGCTGTTTCATATCATTTATGAATACTCCCCGCAGGAACGTGACGACGCACAAAAGCGCTTCAAAGAAACCGGCGCCCCCCCGCCGGATGGCGTGACAATGCGTGGTCGGTGGCATAGCGCCGCCGGACACGTTGGATTTGTGGTTGCGGAGTCTTCCGACGCCTTAGCCATTGGCAAATGGATGCAGAGCTGGACCGACCTGCTCTCGTTTGAGATTACACCCGTTCTCACCGACGACGAGATTGCCGAAGTCATCGGGTAATCCCATCGACTTCACCCGTGGCTCGAACCACAAGACTCAGCAGCCGATCACGCTCATCGAGACGAGCCGCGGAATCCGCCGGCGCGCTTCGTGCGATACTGAGGCCTCAACAGGGAGCATGGGACCGATGCGTAACGTTAATACGAACGACCGCTTCTCGATCATCGATTGACTTTTTAGTCCCCTTGCGCAGTCTATCGCACCGCCGCATTGTCTTGCGATTCCGCAGGACCCCTTCAGCGGTCAGGGCATGGCACGACGACGTTCAGAGTGGATGAAAAAACTCGGAGCGCACCCCGGTTGCGGGATGCTCGCTCACGCCCCCTTGCCGGCATCGATGAAGTCGATCCGCGAAACGCGATGCGGGAAGCAGCGGACTTTACGAACGTTGTCTTTCCGCGTCTACATAACCTAGCGTCATGCTCCGTTGCAATACCTTGCGTTTAGGTCAAACTATCTCGGCCAACATCAGGGGAGGAAATCATGAAGAAGTTTCTTGTAGTAGTGGCTGCTACGAGTACGCTCGGGTGCGCGACGCTGACCGAAGACGCGATGACGCCAGTTGCGATGTCTTTCAGCGATGGATCCAATGGACATTGCCAGCTACAGAACAAACGCGGGGCATGGTCAACCAAGATTCCAACTACCGTCTACATCAGAAAATCGGACGACGCCCTGCAATACCAATGCGAAACGGAAGACGGCCGAAAGGCGACTGGAGCGATCGCCAGCGAGATGGGCGGTAAAATCATCGCAAGCGCAATATTCCTAGATTTTGGAATCACTGACGCTATCACCGACAAACACCGGAGATACCCGGCGAGCTTCGTTATTCCAATAGAGAAGTGCGAGAGCGCGAAGTGCTGAGGGGGGATGTTGAGCGGCTGGTGCGCGCGCCCACGGATGGAGTACCTGTGTAGGTGTACGGTCTGTCCCCCGTTGTGGGCTCTTATGTCGCTTGACCATTAGGTCTCGTGGAGGCTTCGATGCGGTTTCGTCCCGCGACAAGGGTGCGCAAGGTCTTCGAACGAAACTCTCGGCGGTCTAACACCGCTACCACCCACGCGGAAACGACCATAAACGCGACAGGATGCAAGAACCAAGACAACAACGCCAGACTGAAGTAATACGTCCGCAAACCCGCATTGAAAGAGTAAATAGCGAGCCACACGACCTCAGCGAGCGTATCCTGGTGTGCGGTTCTCCGCTCATCGCTAACGGTTTCGTCTTCCGCGAGCGGCGCGCTGCCTACCATGATTGAAACAAAGCCCCACTGACGCATACACCAGGTAAACGTAAAAAACGCGTACGCATAGATAAACACCAGCAATAAGATTTTCATTTCCCAGGCCTGCCGTGTCGCTTCGGCAATAAACGGCAAGTCAGCGATAAAGGTAATGACTTTGTCCGTCGATCCAGCGACCGTGAGCAGCCCGGCGATAATCAGCAAACTGCTGGATGCGAGGAACGTCGCATTACGCTCGATGTTGGACACCACCGCCGTATCCACGATGCGCAACTCCCTCTGCTGCAACACGCACATCCAGTCTTTAATGTAATCATGCAGCACATTTTGCAGCCGGTGGGTCCGCTGGGACCAGTAACGAGAGAAATAGCCATAACCGATCCAGCAGCTTGCGAACCACAGAAGTGCCATCCAATCCAAGAATTTGAGCTCTGGTATCATGTTCGGGTATCAGGATCGGTGCCGATCCCGCCGCATTACGCTCTAATAGAAAGTCACCGTATTTTTGGTGCATAGAGCACGAGTACTTCCGAGCGAATATATCATGCTCTTACCGTGCTTCACGCGCTACTCAACGGCGCTGCGATACTAATCCGTCATGGCAACCAATATTCGTAACATTTTCCCAATCCGTGTCCTCTCTTTTCAGATCGCCGGTCATTAAATCGATATCGCGAGCCGAGTCATGCCGGAGGACACGGGCGACGACTTCGCTCGAACCGGAGCTCGATCTCCTTGCAAACGCATAACGTTGCGGCATGATGCCCTCCGCAACCGGTGGCTGTTTCCCACCGCCTGCGTTCCGATCTCGTGCGAACGGATTCGCGATACCCCTCGGGACGGACCCCGTATCGCGGCGGCACCACGCTCATCCGCCCGGAACATTTGGCTTCGTTCGCCTGCACGGCCGCCTTGGCCGCCAAGCCGCGAAAGAAACTCCACTGCTTCACGGCGTCCTCGCCCTCCGCAGTCTCCTGCAACAACGCGTGACTCCGGTCCGGCGAAGCTGGAGAGTTAACGAGGCCAAGACCGCTGCAGGCGCCGCGTCTGAGACGTGC
>JBFGKR010000243.1:0-4104 GCA_041576575.1 Arenicellales bacterium
CGCCGCGGTACGCGACGTCTTGGAAGCCGCGATACCGCGGCTTCGTGAAGGCTTTGGTGAACAGGGTTTGTCGTTGACGCAGGCCGACGTCACCGAGCACTCCTACCGCGATCGCGAATACCACCGGCCTCAATTCCTCGGCGATGAAGCGCCTTCCGAGGCGGACGCCGGCGGCGACACCGGTCTCGGCCACGAACCGGCCGCGGCGGGGCGCAGCGCCGCGCTGTTGGACGTATACGTTTAGGACAGGACCCACCGCGAACGACGAAGGGGACCGCGCAACAGGGAAATCGGCGTCGATTTTCCGACGGCGCTGCGGAACCTTACGGCGTCAACACCTCGACGCGCAATACCCGTCCCCGGTTTAACTCCTTGATTATCGAAGCAAGTTTAGGAGTTGTCCGCGGGTGGCACGGCAATTGCAAAACTGCCATGAAGAGGGGGGCCAATTGGACACAGCGATCAGGGGGCGACAATGGCCGACGACGAAATTGAGCTATCGGCGGACGACAAAGGCGGGGCCGAAAAGAACAAGGGCGGAAAACCAACGGCGAAAATCGCCATCATCGCGATCGCCGGCGTATTGATTCTCAGCGGTTCCGTGGGGGCGACGTTGTACCTTACCGGCGACAGCGCACCCGTGAAAACGGCGGAGCCGGAGGCGGCGCCGCAGGAAAACCGTGGACAGGCCGAAGCGAACGCCGCAAAAGGCAAAGGGGATCCCATTTATTACCCCTTCGATCCACCCATCACCGTGTCCCTCGACAGCGACGAGTCGCGAAAATATTTGCAGGTTTCGATATCGGTGATGTCGCGAAAAGAGTCCGTCGTCGATGCCGTGCGTAAGCATCGACCGGCGATCCGCAACAACCTCAATTTGTTGTTCTCCGAGTTCACGTACGCGGATGTGGCGGACCGCGGTGGCAAGGAAAAGCTGCTCGAGGCCGCCCGACGAGAGATTGCAAACACACTGGAGGCAAACGGCGAGGACTCCGAGGTCGAGGCCGTCTACTTCACCAGCCTGGTGATCGATTAGCGCCATGACGGAGCCCGATCTGTTGTCCAAAGAGGAGGTCAATGCGTTGCTGGACAAGGCCGGCGACCCCAACTCGGCGGAGGTGCAGGTCTACGACTTTGCCAGTAACGACCGCATCGTCAGGGGGAAACTCCCGACCCTGGAGCTGATCAACGAACGCTTTGCGCGGCAGTTCCGCTCCAGCGTCATCGGCCTGTTGCGGCGCTCAGTGGAGGTCACTCCCGCCGGTGTGAGGCTGCGTAAATACGAGGAATATATCCACAGCCTACCGGTTCCGTGCGGCCTCAATTTGATAAACATATCCGCCCTTCCGGGAACCGCGCTGGTGGCGTTTACACCGGAGCTCGTTTTCAACCTGGTGGATTGCCTTTTCGGCGGCGACGGGAGTTGCTCCGGTTTTCAGGACGACCGTGAATTGACGCCCACCGAACTGTCGATCATGGAGCTGCTGCTACAGTCCTTGATAAAGGATATGCAGGACGCCTGGTCGGTGCTGATGCCGCTGGAAATAAAGGCGCTGGACTCGGAGACGAATCCTCGCTTCGCGACCATTGCGGCGCCTCTTGAGCCGGTTCTCGATTGCACGTTCCAAATCGATTTTGAACAGCAAAGCGGAACTCTGCACATCACGTTTCCGTATTCGATGATGGAGCCCATTCGACATCGACTGGAAGACGGAACCCACAGCGATCGAAAAGGCGACGACGAAAGATGGCTGAATACGATAAGCGAGGAAATTGCGGTGGCGCGCGTTAATGTGACCGCCACCGTGGCCGCCGCCAAGGTCACGATGCGCGATTTGATGGCGCTGAAACCCGGAGATGTGATCCCCATCGAGATGTTTCAGATGGCAACCGCATACGCCGAGGGAATCCCTTTATTTCGCGGGACTTTTGGTGTGCACAATTCGAAATATTCCATTCAGTTTTGCAGCCCGATCAGGCCGCGGGCGCACTCTCTGAGAGAGGCACGCGGTGCGCAAGCGACCGGTGCCCCTCAGGCGGGAGCCAACGAACGTGGATGACAAAGCGAGGCGTTCCATGAGCGAAGAGCATAGCCAAGGCGATAGACAAGACAACCTGGGAGGAGGGACGCAGAGTGCGCAAGCCTCCGACACCGGCGATACCGCGGATAACGCCCCGACAGCGGGGACCGGGAACGGAGCGGAGGCCGCTCAGTTCGATAACCTCGAACAGAGCTCCACCCGTCCGGATCCGATGGGATGGGATCTGCAGATGCTTCAGGATATTCCGGTGACGCTGTCGGTGGAAGTGGGACGCAGTGCGATCAGCATCAACAACTTGCTGCAATTGAACCAGGGATCGGTGGTGGAGTTGGATCGCAACGCCGGAGAGGCACTGGACGTAATGGTGAACGGGTGTTTGGTGGCCCACGGCGAAGTGGTCGTGGTCAACGACAAATTCGGCATCCGCTTGACGGATGTTGTCAGCCCCTCGGAGAGGGTGAAGAAGCTAAATTGAGAATTATCGGATGCGTCACCACCACGCGCCTGCTTCACCGCCACCACGGAGCCCCCGGAGGGTCGTTACCGCGATTGGAGCCCTGTTTGCGTTGCTTGCGTTTCTGGGGTCGAGCATGGCGGTAGCGGTTACGGAGGCGGGAATCGACGCCGCCGCACCCTCGCCTCTGGGCGCCGCCAGTTCCATTCAGTCGCAGGCGTTGACTCAGACCGCGCTGGCTTTGATTTTCGTCGTGTTGCTGATTATCGGCGGAGCGTGGTTACTGCGACGCGTGGGACGGTTCAATCGATCCGCGGACGGCGCCATGAAAATCGTCAGCGTGCTTTCTCTCGGTTCGCGGGAGCGCGTGGTGCTGCTGCAGGTCGGCCGCTCGCATCAAGTACTCGTGGGCGTCGCTCCAGGCCGCGTGTCGGCGCTTCGCGATTTCGCCGACGGCGTCGAGCTCGACCACCCCGCGCGCGGCGACGGGGAAGGCTTGGGACGCTTCGCGACGGTAATGAAGACCTTGCGCGAAGCGTCGGCGGCACGCGCCACAGACAATCGTCCCTAGTTCAACCATGACAATCTCGCACAATTCCGCAATCCGCCCTTGCTCCAAGGCGTCTCGGAGGACGGTCGTTCGGTGTGGCGCCGCCATCGTCGCTTTGTGGGCGTTCTTGTTCATCGACCCCGTGTGGAGTGCGGATCTGGGTCTTCCCGCGTTGACCATGAAAACCGGCGCGGACGGCGAACAAACTTATACCTTGAGCATTCAGATCTTGCTGCTGATGACGGCGTTGACGCTGCTGCCGGGAGCGCTGGTCATCATGACGTCGTTTACCCGTATAGTGATCGTCCTCGCCATACTTCGGCAGGCGCTGGGCCTGAACCAGACCCCTTCGAATCAAGTTCTCATCGGACTGGCGTTGTTCCTCACCCTGTTCGTCATGGCCCCGGTGTTCGAAAAACTGTACGTGGAAGCGGTGGAGCCCTATCTGAAGCAGGAAGCGACCCAAAAACAGGCGCTCTCCCGGGCGGGCAAGCCGATGCGGGAATTCATGCTCGCGCAGACGCGTGCCTCGGATCTGAATCTTTTCGTCACGCTGAAAGGCGACGACACGATCAAGGACATCGACAAGGTTCCATTTTCCGTGCTCATACCCGCGTTCATCACCAGCGAATTAAAGACGGCTTTTCAGATCGGCTTCCTCTTGTTCATTCCGTTTCTAATCATCGATTTGGTCGTCGCGAGCGTGTTGATGGCGATGGGTATGATGATGTTGTCGCCAATGATGATTTCCCTGCCTTTCAAGATCATGTTGTTCGTGTTGGTGGACGGTTGGACCCTGACCATCGGTGCATTGGCATCGAGTTTTTTAATTTAGCTTTGTTCGGTCTTATCCGTGGGCGCAGAAGCGACAGTAGACATTTTTCAGCAGACCCTCGAGATCATCCTGGTGATGGTGGCGACGATTCTGCTTCCGGCCCTGGCGAACGCGAGGGTCCTCAGCGCGATCGCGAAGTGCGGCTCGAACCTCCGGCACTGCGGGCACGCGTGGCATCTCTACCTCGAGGACCATGACCATGCGTTCCCCGTCGTGCCCGTGC
>JBFGKR010000244.1:0-4088 GCA_041576575.1 Arenicellales bacterium
CATGGGCGTTGTCGTAACGATGGTAACCTTCTGTATTTACGCCGTGCAGTATCACGTCGCGAGTGTTCCGGTCCTCGGTGATGTTTGCTACTTTGGACTTGACGAATCGCACCTTCGCGTCAGCCTGCACCTTTTTGTAGAAATCCTCGAAGCGATCGATGGCGCGAATGTCTATGTAATATATGGTTGCCCTGGCCTCGGCGTCGTCGCCGTACTGCTCTTCGAGATAAGTCGATTGTTTCAATGTGGCCATGCAGCAGATTCGCGAGCAGTGGTTGAGGTGGTTTCGATCCCGGGACCCGGCGCACTGGATAAACGCAATATTCTTGGCCTCCTTTCCGTCCGAGGGACGCAATAGCTTACCTCCGGTAGGGCCGAAGGGATCCATCATGCGTTCGAATTCCACACTGGTCACGACGTTGGGAAATCTGTCGTAGCCGTAGGGCTGAATCTTGGCTGCGTCGTACGGCTGCCATCCGGTAGCCCAGATAATCGCCCCCGCCTTGATCTTCAATACTTGCTCCTGCATGTCGAGCTCGATAGCGTCGTACTTGCACGCGGCTTTCGCTCTTTCCGCATCTTCGGTACCTATGATCGAAGGATCCAAGACGTAGCGTTGAGGGTAGGCCATGTTGTGGGGCAAATAGGCCGCTTTGATCTTCTTCATGTTGTAATTGAATGGATCGTCGATCTCTGCGCTCACGACGTCCGCACAGGCGCCGCATGCAGTGCAGTTTTCATTCACGTATCGCGGTCGAATCGATAGTTCTACGGTGTAGTCACCTGCGGTGCCGTCAATGCCCGCTACTTCGGCCATAGTGATTGTGCGCACACGTTTGTTGCCTTTCAGCCGACGGAAGTTGATCTCTTGACCGCAGCTTGGTCGGCATAACTTGGGGAAATATTTGTAAAGCTGGGACACGCGTCCACCGACGGAGGGATTTTTTTCGATCAGAATCACGTCTTTGCGGCACTCGGCGGCCTCCAGCGCAGCGGTCAAACCACTGATACCGCCGCCGACGACCAAGATCGTCTCGTTGGTTGCGACCACATCGGTCATGGGTAACGTCCTCCGGTAGGCAATTCATCGCGATTTCCGACCCCGCGCGTCGCGTGTGGACACGCGGAATCGGAGGAACCGCATAATATATGTGTTCTGTCTCGCTGTCGCTATTCAGGGCCTCTCCGCGCGGATACAAATTTCGTATGAAGTGATAGAGTAGCTGTATGATAAATCGTGTCGCAACGAGGCCTACGTTCGTTCTGTGAGCGCGATTTGGCTGATAAACTGCCCAACTGGCGACCGCCACGCTGGCGCCGCTGCAGACAAAACCCCGGCACGACATTGAAGAGCAGAATTCCCAAGACCGAAGAGTTCTTCGTTCACGAGCAGCCCTACTACGAACCCCAGGGCGCAGAGATCGAGATATTCGAAGCCGCGTACGCCAATCAAATTCCGGTCTTATTGAAGGGGCCGACAGGTTGCGGCAAGACGCGTTTCATGGAGCACATGGCGTGGAGACTGCGACGTCCGTTGATTACGGTATCTTGCCACGACGATCTCACGGCGTCGGATTTGGTGGGACGATATTTACTCATCGACGGCGAGACCCGCTGGGTGAACGGTCCCCTGGCGCATGCGGTCAGGGTTGGTGGCGTCTGTTATCTGGATGAGATCGTGGAGGCGCGTAAGGACACGACGGTGGTCATTCATCCGCTCGCGGACGACAGACGGGTTCTACCGATGGAAAAGACCGGTGAACTGTTGCAGGCGCCCCCCGAGTTTTGTCTGGCAATTTCCTACAATCCCGGATACCAGAGCGTGCTGAAAGACCTGAAGCACAGCACGCGTCAGCGATTTGTGGCGATTGAGTTCGGGTACCCCAACCCAGAGCTCGAAAAAACCATCGTCATGCGGGAATCCGGCCTATCCGAGGATCTAGCGGCGAAGCTGGTGAGGTTCGCAGGAATGACTCGTAATTTGAAAGGAAGCGGGCTGGACGAAGGCGCCAGCACGCGATTGCTGGTGCACGCGGCCAAACTCATGGTTTCGCGGATATCTCCACGCACCGCTTGCCGTGGAGCAGTGTCCGAGGCGCTTACCGATGATCCCGACATGCTTGCGGCAATCAACGAACTGTCGTCGTCTTTGTTTTCGTAACGACCCACGTTGAAGTTGGTTATCCTTGAAAGTGCTTCGTCGTTCAGATTGACCCAACGCTTTAGATCGCTGCCCCGGCGTCCGACTAGATCATGCGTCAGCGTCCTTTAAACATTTCCGAACTGGAACAACGCCTGGAAGAGTGCCTGGATGCGGTCCTGTCCACTCGCCGCACCGCTGAGGCGCCTTCGGCGGAACTTTCATTTTTTGATCGCCGGCAGCAGGAATTTGTGCTGCACTGGCTGAGTGTGATCGTCAGCACCAATTCCGAGATGGGTTTCCAGTTCGTCAGTCACGCCCCGGAGGCCCTTCGGCTGTTGCCTCTGCAGGATGTCGAAAAATGGATTATCCATTTTATGGATGTCTACGACCGGGAGGGCCTCTATCCGGGCAGTGCGGCGGTGGAGGGTATTGGACAATTCGCCCGAGACCATCGCTTTGCGGGGGTGGCTCAGCAATTTGCCGGGGTAGTCCGGGTGTTGGAGCATTTCATACGCGGATTGTCGGGCCGAGGGCTCAAGCTGGCGGAAGGCGAGCACGTGTACACGGACACCGAGCATATCTATCTACCGCCGCGAGTGGCCGTATTTGAAACGGAACAGAAGAATTTCAGTCTTTACAAGGCAATGGCCGCCCATCTTTGGGCGCAGACGCGATTTGGAACGTTCAGGACCACGCCGAATCGTGAAAGCCTGGCGCAGGTGTGCGCGGGATTCCCGCAGCCCTCGCGGGCGAGTCGACTGCTCAATGCCCTGGAAACCTTGCGCCTGAACGCATGTATCGAACGCGAGCTGCCCGCCCTGTATGCAGATATGATGCGCTTGCAGCGGGAACGGCGGGCGGTCACATATCCGCCGCACTGGAAGCAGTCTGTTCAGCGGCTGCGCCGGCCCGCGGCGAACGTGCAAGATACGGTTGAAGAACTGCACCGCCTGTTTTCACGGGAAAAAACGATTCCAGCGCGTTACTGTTTTCAGGGCGTCCTGCGCCTGGAGGATACGGAAAGCGCCATGCGCGCGCGTCAACGACAAGAAAGGCAGCTTTTCCGAATTTGGTTGGGTCGGATCGCTCACGATCTCGCAGACACGGAAACCAATGCCGCGTCGAACCAGACCGGACTTCGTTTTGTGCTCTACTGGAACGGAGAACCGGAGCACCAAGGGGATGTGGAACTAGTACTGCAGCTCGACGGTCGACCGATCACGCAGCCCGACGCCGTGCGGGCGTTGTCAAACTCGATCTTGCAGGATTTCGGGGAGATTCCGCAGGATTATTTGGTTCCCGCAGGGGACGGCGGTTGGGCAACTCCAGCGCAGTCCGCGGACGATCCGACAAATGTCTGGGAGGGCACCTATCACGAGGAGGGGGCGTATCTGTACAACGAGTGGGACTTCCGCCGACAGAATTATCGAAAGGACTGGTGCGTGCTGAGGGAGATCGACGTGCACCCAAATGATGAACCCTACGTGGACGAGGTGCTGCGGCGTCATGCAGGTTTAATCTCGGAACTCAGGAAGACTTTTGAAATGCTGAGGGGAGAAGATCGCGTTGCGAGAAAACAATCGGAAGGCGACGACATCGATTTGGACGCGGTGGTTGAGGGCTACGCCGACATGCGCGCCGGGATGGAGATGTCCGAACGCTTGTTTACCAAACGCAAGAACGTGGAACGCAACATGGCCGTGATCTTCATGGTGGACATGAGCGGTTCCACCAAAGGATGGATCAATGATGCGGAAAGGGAAGCCCTGATCATGCTGTGCGAGGCGCTGGAGCTCCTTGGCGATCGTTATGCGATCTACGGATTTTCGGGGATTACGCGCAAACGCTGCGAACTCTTCCGCATAAAGCGATTCGATGAGGACTACGGGGTCGAGGTGAAGCGTCGCATCACCGGCATCAAGCCGCAAGACTATACGCGGATGGG
>JBFGKR010000245.1:0-4028 GCA_041576575.1 Arenicellales bacterium
ATGGACAAGTTCAGCCGCAGCAAGGCGCACCATACCCTGCAAAAAGTGCGGACGGAGGTGTCGCCGCGCAGCAACGAAGTTTCGGTACAGCTGTTTTCCTCCGCCAACGACCACGGGTGCGAACAAGCGCGAACCCGAATCGTGAACTGGCTGGTGACTGCACAAAGAAAAATGCCCCGGAGGCAAGGGGAGGAAGTTCCGGGGCGATAAACGCTTCGATTCCGCGATGTACAGAATCGGCCCGCTTAGGGAGGGTAAGCGGGAGAACAACTATCCGAGTCGTTCTAATATTATCAGACTGCAGGACAGGCAATTAGTTCCCCAAAAACACGCTTTGTGAACAAGTGTTATATGCCGCCATTTTCTGATGACGGGGTCGGGCCGTCGCCTGATAATACGAACGTCATCCGTATGAGACTGCTTGAGTTGTCCGGGGCGGGGCGTCCCCCCCCACAACATCCCCGAGCATCAAAGCGATGCGAGTTCCGCCCCGGACAACCCAATTAGCTTTACAATCAACGACTAGACCGGCATAGTCTAAAATAACAACAATACCGGAATTGCTGCCTCGTCCCAGATTGTGACACTTTCATTGCGCCCGCACGCGCTTCACTTGTTAGTATTGCTGTCCCTGCAGGGATGTCTTTTGCCCGCGTCTATCGATACCGAACCACAGCCAATAGAGCCGGTCGCGGGCACGAGCGCCTCGCGGGCGCCGCCCGCGGCGCCGCCCGTGCCTTTATCGCAGTTGCCGCCGGCGCCCGACCCGGAGCCCACGACGGAAGAGTCCGGCTCTCCTGCGGCCGCGGCAGACCGGCACACAATTCAGCTTGCGGCGGTCCGTCCGCGCCTCCCTGCGCCCCCGCCCTTGGCGGACGAGGAATACCAGCAGGTTCTCCGCGCCTGCGAACGCATCGCCCGGAAACTCGCAAGCGTCACGCTGGAGGAGTGTTTGACCCTGGACCTCAGGCCATCCGGATACTACTCCAGGGAAAAGACGCCGATACTCGTTCGCGAGTTTCCACCGCTTCCAGGTCGAGAACCGCTAGGCCGGGTTCTTTTGATAGGCGGAACGCACGGCGACGAGCTGACGTCGATCAGTTCCGTATTCAAGTGGCTTCACACGTTGAAACGCTACCATACTGGAATGTTTCACTGGAGTATAACGCCGCTGCTTAACCCGGACGGGGCGCTACGCCGGAAGGCGACGCGCACAAACGCAACCGGTGTCGATTTGAACCGCAACCTTCCCACGCCCAACTGGCATCGATTAAGCAATAGCTACTGGGTGAAAACGACTGGTCGCGATCCGCGGCGTTTCCCCGGCGAGGACCCGGGCAGCGAGCCCGAGACCCAATGGCTGATTAATGAAATAGAACAGTTTCAGCCGGATATTATCGTGAGCGTGCACGCGCCCCACGGCATCGTCGATTACGACGCGCAGGACCGTCGGATGGCGCCCCGCCGTATCGGTATTCTTTATAAGGACTTTTTGGGGACGTATCCCGGTTCATTGGGAAACTACGGAGGCCTGCACAAACGCATACCTGTAGTGACCCTGGAAATGCCGCACGCATACGTGATGCCGACCCCCAAACAGATCTCGCACATGTGGGTGGATTTGGTCTCTTGGCTACGGCGAAACGTACCCAATGTCAGACGCGCAAGACTAAAGCCGGGTGCGGAAAAAATCATCGGCGTGGAAATGGGAAAATAGATTTTATCCGCTGCCTTCGTGGATGATTTGCCAGCGCCCGGATTCGCCCCGACGCCAGTACTGCTGCTTGTGCACGCGCCCCTCGTAGTTGTTGCTTAAATAACGCTGGTCCAACTCCACCGACAGCACGTCTTTCTCGCCCGGATACATATACAAACCCCGCACACCGAATCGCACTTGCACGAACGTCTTGCCGCGATTGACCCTGCGTTTGTGCTTAGCCCAAGCCTTGTAATCCTTTCCAAAACCGAGGAAATCTGATTTCGAATAGTGCGAGAGATACTTCTCGGTGTCGAGGCTCTCCCAGTCTCTTCGCCAGCGATCCAACAAACTCAGCGCTTCGCCGCGCCGCGACGTGAGCTCGTCCGCGGGAACCCATTCCACGTCCTCGGCGATGATCACTGGAAAGCCCGCATGCGGCTGAACGTATTCCTCAAGATTGCGAAAATCCGGATTACTCAGAGCGACGCACCCGTCGCTGGACCTGGGCGCGCGACTGTATGTGCTGGAGGGGCTGCCGTGCAACCAGATTCCGTGGCCCGTTCGCCGGTGGCGCCGGTCCCAGGGATTGGGGTAATTAATCGGAAACGCGCCCGGTCCGTAGCGATCCGGTAGTTCCGTCCCCGCCAGATAAGACGTCACCCGATAAACGCCCACCGGGGTACGCTGGTCACCTTCCTCGTTCTTGCCGGCGCCATTGACGCCCATGCTGACGTAGTAATCCCGGATCAAATGCGGCAGGCCGGAAACGTTTTCGTACACGTATAGCCGCGATGCGCCGAGATCGACGACCGCCGCAAATCGCTGGTCTCCCAAATATAGTAGGTTGGCGGGCACCAGGCCCTGGTAAGCTGGATTCTCGCCGCGTCGATGCCGCAGGCGCGACAATGCCTCTTCCCGCAATTCGTTTACCCGCCCATGGTACGGTGGTCGGCTATGCAATCCCCCAAAAGCATCGACGTTACCGATCATGGCCATGAGCATGTCCGCATAGACCAACTGGGCAAGGCGGCTGTTGGAGTATTTTGTCACCAATCCTTTGGCGTCGCGCAGGGCCGCCATTATATTCGATTGTTGAACGCGCTCCAGGGTCCGAACAAGATGGGCCTCATAACCGTCTTCGGCGCCCGACACTACCGGGCCGTACATCCCTATCACAAACATCAACCCCCACACGCGCCAGAACGATGTCTTACTGCTCAATATTCTCACGAACAATTTTCCAGTCGTCCGCTGCGCGTTCGAACGTCAGCTGTTTCTTTACTACGTCTTGAAATGTGTCCGAACGGTACGATTGCCGAAAAGATACCAGGGCACGGCGCCCCTCGAGAGAAATCCGAAAATCGGTCAAGGCGACATCTATACTCTTCTTCGACGCAATGCGTAATCTCCGATGCCGATTCCACTGCCTGCGCGATAATCCGTCGTCGGGCACAAACCGGTCGCTGTAGAACAATAAGTACTTATCCACATCCCGCTGGGACCACGCTTCGGCCCAGGCCAGGGCCGTCTCTTGCAGCCGCTTTCTCTCGTCAAGAACGAGTGTTTCCTGCAGAGAGGCCGAGGCTTGTCCGGCTGGTCCCCCGCCGGCCGGCTTCCCATTGATCGGAATCGTCAATACCCGGCTGGAGACTCGCACCGGTTCCGAAATCGGAGGAGCCGGTTCCACGGCCTGATCGGCAACGTCATCGGATGGCGTGGACGAAGACGCCAATGCATCGGGGGCCAAGCGTGCGTCCGAAGAGGACCAGGAACCCATCGTGCTCTCTGCCGTGAGCGAGGGCTTGGCTGAGGCACCCGCCAAGGAAAGGGCGCTTCGATATGCCCGGCTCGCCATGGCCGAGTGGAGGTCCACGAGGTTGTGATAGACCTTGGCGTAGAGCGGACTGGTCCCCAAGGCCTTGAGCAATAGCTCGCGCGCATTCTCGTATCGTTCTTGGCTGGCATAGATGACGGACAGGTTGACGAAGGGTTCCGGCGAGCTTGGGTGTCGCTCGATGAGCCGCTGATAAATGTCAACGGCCTTCTCCACACGCCCCGCCTTTTCGTGGGCGCGGGCCTTCAGGAACAAAGGACGGGGGTCGGTCGCGTCGCGGGCGATCAAGGCTTCGGCCCGACCGAGCGCCCGCTGTATCTTGCCTTGGTCGATAAGATCCTCAACCTCCCGCAGTTCTTCATCGTTGACGCTCGCGTGTATCCCGCCGGCGAGCAGCGCCAGAACTAGCAGCGGGGCTCGATACCACTTGTGTGTCGCCATGCGTGATCGGCTTGAGCTTGTAGTAGTTACGGGTACACCTTGTTCCATCGATAG
>JBFGKR010000246.1:0-3997 GCA_041576575.1 Arenicellales bacterium
AACCCTGGGCCCCAAGGGGCGCAACGTGGTCATCGAGAAGTCCTTCGGCGCTCCGCTGATCACCAAGGACGGCGTCACCGTCGCCAAAGAGATCGAACTGGAAGGCAAGTTCGAGAACATGGGCGCCCAGCTGGTCAAGGAAGTCGCTTCCAAGACCTCGGACGTCGCCGGTGACGGCACCACCACCGCAACCGTACTCGCCCAATCCATGCTCAAGGAGGGACTGAAGGCGGTGGCGGCAGGAATGAACCCGATGGACCTGAAACGTGGGATCGACAAGGCGGTGTACGCCACGGTCGAGGAGCTGAAAAAGATTTCCAAGCCGTGCTCCGACCACAAGGAAATTGCCCAGGTCGGCACCGTGTCCGCCAACGCGGACGAATCCATCGGCAGCATCATTGCCGAAGCCATGGAGAAGGTCGGCAAAGAGGGCGTGATCACCGTGGAGGAAGGATCGGGCCTGGAGAACGAACTCGAAATCGTCGAGGGCATGCAGTTCGACCGCGGCTATCTCTCTCCGTATTTCATCAACAAGCAGGAAAATATGAGCGTCGAGCTCGACGATCCGTACATCCTCATACACGACAAGAAAATCTCCAACATTCGCGACCTGCTGCCGATCCTCGAGAACGTAGCCAAGGCCGGCAAACCGCTCGTCGTGATTGCTGAAGACGTCGACGGCGAGGCGCTGGCGACCTTAGTCGTCAACAACATTCGAGGCATCGTCAAGGTGTGCGCAGTAAAGGCGCCCGGTTTCGGGGATCGCCGCAAGGCCATGCTTCAGGACATCGCTATCCTAACGGCCGGGCAGGTCATCAGCGAAGAGGTCGGGATGAGCCTGGAGAGCGCCAGTCTGGACGACCTGGGACGCGCCAAGAAGATTCAGATCACCAAGGAAAACACCACCATCATCGACGGTGCCGGGAGCAAGGACGACATCGAGGGGCGCGTCAAGCAGATTCGCGCACAGATCGAAGAGGCCACCTCCGACTACGACAAGGAGAAGATGCAAGAGCGCGTCGCCAAGCTTGCCGGCGGCGTTGCGGTGATCAAAGTTGGTGCCGCTACGGAGATCGAGATGAAGGAAAAGAAAGCACGCGTTGAAGACGCCCTGCACGCCACACGCGCCGCAGTGGAGGAAGGCGTTGTTGCCGGCGGCGGCGTGGCCTTGGTCCGTTGTATCGACGCCCTGGGCGACACCAAGGGGGACAACGACGACCAGGAGACGGGAGTCAAGATCGTGCGTCGCGCCCTGGAGGAACCGCTGCGGCAGATCGTAGAAAACGCGGGCGAGGACGGATCCGTGGTCCTCAACAAAGTGAAGGAGAACAAGGATAATTATGGCTACAACGCCGGTACCGGGGAGTTCGGTGACATGATGGAGATGGGCATCCTGGATCCGACCAAGGTGACCCGCACCGCGCTACAGAACGCGGCTTCCATCGCAGGCCTGATGATTACCACCGAGGCGATGGTCGCGGAGATCCCCGAAGAAAAATCGGAAACGCCAATGCCGGGCGGCGGCATGGGCGACATGGGCGGCATGATGTAACCCACCCGTACATTGTAGAATGGAAAGCCCCGTTCCGAGAGGAGCGGGGCTTTTTTTACGTTCCTGCCCGAGGGAGCGCGCCCTGGGATCGTTCCGCACAGCGCGACAGCCGCCGACACGACCCCATACTCAGCCGCCGTTTCGCATCTAGCGGTGGCTCTGGAACTCGTGGCACATCGAAAGAAAACGGCGCGCTTTTCCTTTTTTTGCTAGGTACCAAAGCACGTAACGCGCGAACAGATCCAGTCGCTCCCATTTCACATCGACGTTGAACTCGTGGGCCAGGTGCTCCACCGCGGAAGGCATCTCGCGGGGTGCCTTCCACTGGGCAACATCGTCGCTATGCGAGCTCGGCAAAGCTTCGGGGCACCTGTCGTCCGTTTCTTTGAGCGCGCGCGCTAATTCTTGCTTGAATGCGCGCACGTCCGCATCGGTGTCGACGGCCAAGGAAAGCAGCACGTCGCGGGCCGTTCGCGGCAGCGCTTGCCAGTCACCGAGGCCAATCTTGTAGCCGGCCAAATCGAGCTTCATACGCATGCACAAAGGAATGAGCTCGCCCTTGGGGTCTTCGGCTCGTTCGTAATCGAGGATGGGATACGGGTAACTCGTCATCTTCGCTCTCCGGCCCTCAACCGCAGGTCTGTTCGGGATACGGGCCCTGTCCCGAGCGGTGACTGTTGACGCCGGATATTCATCCAAATGCCGATTTCAGGCAAACTGGCAACTCTCCTGTTCGCCGCCTAGGTGGAATATGCGCGCTGTGCATACACAAACGCGATGAAAGACCGCACTTCGAGTCGGCACACCACGACACAAGGCGCCAGGTCCTTACTTTTCCCTGCCACGCCCCGTGACTTTCGGCATCGGCGCGCTATGCGTATCGCGCTGCGGTCGGTGCACATATTTACCACCGGAACCTTGGTCGGCGGCTATATTTTCGATCAATCGGCGGCTGTCTTACTACCCTGGTTATGGGGATCCGTGATTTCGGGGATACTACTACTGGCGACCGACCTGCATGCAAGTTTCGCCGTGCTGTGTGAATTGCGAGGTATCGCCGTGATTGTCAAAGTGCTGCTGATGCTCCTCATTCCGCTGTTCTGGGAGGCTCGAGTACCACTTTTGCTCGCAGCGCTCGTCGTCGGCGCCGTGAGCAGCCACATGCCGCGCCGGTATCGCCACCTGGTGCTGCTGTTTCCTGATCGGTTTGCTGTGGACACGCGCACAGATTAGTCTGAACAACCGACTCAATTCTCGATCTGGGCTAGCGCGCCCTTCCAGTGAAGATTCGATCAAATTGTGCTTCACCTAGGCATACAAGCCCCGCTGCCCGAACGGGCATAGCATGGCGCTTGCGTACCCTCCCCGCAGTAACCACCTCTCGACATCGGTCTGCAGTGAAATGCTGAAGAACCCGTCCGGCCGCAGTCTATGCGTTAAAAAATAAGCAAAGACGAGACTCAAACATAAAGGGCGGGAAATCAAAACCACTCCTCCGCGCCGCCAATCAAACCCCCTGGAATAGTATCGCGCCCAATTCGTTTTCGACGCCTCTAATTCAATGTTATCGCAACCAACGGACCCACATTCAGTCGCGCAAATCTTCGCCGTTTTTAGAGAAACAGAATACGGAGGAAGAAACCTTGATGTTTGATTGATGAACTCCGCTCGTTGACGTTACCGGTTGGTAACCATATCGAAGATTAATACGAGCATTAGGTTACGGCTTTGTAACCGTCGAATCTAATTTCAATACGGCTCTTACGCCCGTGTGGCAATGAAATCCATAGCAGGCGTGCAAATCTTGGTTACTGGTTCGAATATTGCTAGCTAAAGCTTCGCATCAATAACAATTGTCCGAAGGACTCAAGGCATCGAAGTGATGCCGGTCGAGATCGAGGTTATTGCCTTCGGTGGTACGACGTAGCGAGAGAAATTGCTGTTTAATCAACAGCAGGACAGTTTGGATCGGCGCGACGTTCTTGCCGAAAGAAATTATTCAAAAACCGCCATCTGCAACTGTATAGGAATAGCGTTTTGCCTCGTCATATTTGTAAAAAGTTGGGCTTCCGGTCGCCACCTCACGAGCGTCAAGAATCGTCGCATCGGCGAACAGTGAGCATACTGCTGCGCTCGGCGCACATTTTCACCACCAGTGTGCTTTTGGCTGGTTTTATCTTTGCACAACCGACGACCGCATTAATGCCTTGGCTTTGGGCGTCGGTGATCACCGGTATGGCCATGTTGGCGACGGACGTAGGCGCCGTTATCGCCGCACTCCGTCAACTGCGCGGCTTGGCGGTGATCGCCAAGGTCGTGCTGCTCTTATTAGTTCCAGTTTTCTGGGAGGCGCGGGTGCCGTTGCTGGTGACTATCCTCTCGATTGGCACCGTAAGCAGCCATATCCCCAAACGCATGCGCCACCGCGTGCTGATATTTCCCAAC
>JBFGKR010000247.1:0-3989 GCA_041576575.1 Arenicellales bacterium
ACCTGTTGTTAACGGTATTGTAGCAAGCGAGCCGCCTTATTCGATGATAGGCGCCCCTTCCACCATCGAGGTCGTCGTTCAGCGAACACCAACGATTGCGAACGTTTCTGCTTCCCCTGCCGATTCGGGCATAATGCGGGACGCGGATACCAGGCCTGTAACATTGGGAACATGAGCATGTACGCGCGTTTGGCGACGATGCATCTAGGTCATGGAATGCTCCCCAATGCGGAGACCATGGCCGATGAGGCCGTGGACAGATTCAAGGCACAGCCAGGTTTTGTGGGCGTCACGTTACTCGCCGACGACGAGGTCGGCGACTACGCGTCCCTCAGCTTGTGGACATCCAAGGGAGCCGCGGTATCGGCCGCTGAAAATCTTCGGGCCGGGCTTACGAAGGCGTTGAGAGACAAGGCGAAGGCACCACCCACGGTGCGTCTGTTCGAGGCATACGAACCCAACGCCTAGCGTGGAGCGAGCACCAAGAGCCGTGAATCGATCCGGATAACGCGTATCGACAGCGGTTGTTTTCGGTTCGTCCTCATGGACGACCGTGTCGGTATGTGTGGTCGGTAGCGAATGGTCGTAAGCGCAGATCGGCGTCACGCCCGCCGATGTCCGCCGCGGTCGACGACTGAACATTCCGGAACGTCGAGCAAGAAACCCGTGCGTGACCTCGACCGCCCCGTGCCGCCGCCGACCGCGGGTGCCGCGTGGAGTAACAGAAGCGACGGGCTGATCGTTGACGCGTAGACCGATTCCTGCGCGGCCGAGACGGGGCACGGTGTCTTTGAGATCAACAGCACCTCTGTTCGGAAAGACCGGACGCAATGTCTAACTGACCGGATCCGGAGGCGTACCAAATCGTAGGCGAGGAGAGCACAATGGCAGCGGAATCTTTGATGGCGGGACAAGTTGCAGTGGTGACGGGCGCGGGCGGCGGGATCGGTTCCGCGATCGGCAGAAGATTGGCCGCCGCGGGCGCCCGCGTCGTGCTCACATATCGCGAAAGCAAGGGCAAGACCGAAGCAGTCGCGCAAAGTCTCGAGGGCGAGGGCCATCTGTGCGTAAATGCGTCGGTGGATGACAGCGGAGCTCTCGCCAATTTGGCCGAGCAGATTGCCGAGCGCTACGGTACCGTAGATGTGCTGGTCAACAACGCCGGGATCACCCGTCCTGTGCCTCACGACGATTTGGAAGGATTGGACGACGACCTCATTGACGCTATTTTTCGAACCAATTGGCGGGGCGCTTTTGCCAGCATCCGGGCTTTAAAACATCTTCTGTCCAAAAAAAACGGCGGAGCGGTGGTTAACATCTCTTCGATCGCGGGGGTCACGGGAATCGGCAGTAATGTGGCTTACTGCGCGTCCAAAGCCGCCTTGAATTCGATGACCGTCTCGCTCGCCCGCGCCCTGGCCCCGATGATTCGAGTCGTGTCCGTGTCGCCGGGCTGGGTGATGGGGGAGTACGCCAAAAGGGCGGATCCGGCGTACCTACAGGAACAGATCGACAAAACCCCCCTCCGCCGCCTAGCGACGGCGGAGGACGTGGCTGAAACCGTGTTGGCGGTGGCGACTATGATGCCTTTTACCACTGGTTGTATTATTCCGGTTGACGGCGGACGACCGTTCGTCTGAAACGGTGAAAGAAAGGCGATCGTTAAACACTGAAACGGTGAGACAAGAGGCGATATGGCTACCTGGTTAAAAAAGGCGAAACCGCAAGAGGACCGCAGGAAAGAGCAGCAAGAGGTTCAAAAAGTCGTGCAACGACTCATCGCCGACGTTGAAAATCGAGGCGATGCGGCTGTTCGTGAAATGTCGGAACGCTTCGATCATTGGTCTCCGGAGAAATTTCGTCTTACCCGAGAGGAAATCCAAAAATGCATCGATAGCTTGGACGAGCAGACCCTCGACGACATCAAGTTTGCCCAGGAGCAAATTCGCAATTTCGCGCAAATCCAAAAAGACGCGTTGCGGGACGTCGAAGCAGAAACGTTACCGGGTGTTGTGTTGGGACACAAAAATATTCCCGTTAACTCAGTGGGTTGTTACGTGCCCGGGGGCAAATATCCCATGGTGGCTTCGGCGCACATGTCCGTGGTTACGGCGAAAGTGGCGGGGGTCCACAAAATCGTTACCTGTGCTCCGCCCTTCGAGGGCAAACCGGCTCCTGCGATCGTGGCGGCACAGGCGCTGGCCGGCGCCAACGAAATTTATGTCCTCGGCGGTGTCCAGGCGGTCGCTGCAATGGCCTTGGGCACCGAGACCATCACACCGGTAGACATGTTGGTAGGACCCGGGAACGCCTATGTGGCCGAGGCCAAACGGCAATTGTACGGTCGTGTCGGAATTGATTTGTTCGCGGGCCCTACGGAGACGCTGGTTATCGCGGACGAGACGGTGGATGGTGAAATGTGCGCCACCGACCTTTTGGGACAGGCCGAGCACGGTCCAACCTCTCCTGCAATTTTACTCACCAATTCCGAAAAGTTGGCACGCGACACCATGGAAGAAGTGGAGAGACAGTTGGAAAGACTGCCGACGCGGGTCAATGCAGAACCGGCTTGGCGTAACTACGGTCAAGTCGTCGTAGCGGACTCCTATGAAGAGATGCGAGATATCGCTGATGAAATCGCTTCTGAACACGTACAGGTCATGACGGATCGCGACGATTGGTTTCTCGCTGAAATGACTAACTACGGCGCGTTGTTCCTTGGCCCAAGGACCAACGTTTCCTTTGGCGACAAGGTCATCGGTACCAACCATACGCTGCCGACTCTGCAATCGGCGCGTTACACGGGCGGCCTCTGGGTTGGCAAATTCTTGAAGACGTGCACTTATCAAAAAGTGTTGACCAACGAAGCGTCCGTCAAGGTGGGCGAATATTGCTCCAGGCTTTGCGCATTGGAAAATTTTTCAGGACACAAGGAACAAGCCGATCTGCGTGTTCGCCGTTACACGCAACACTAACGAAACGCACTCATAGCGCTTGTTGTACGCATCCGTCGCGTTGCGGTGAGCCAGGGGTTGCGATGCGGCAACGAAACAGTGCTCGCGCAGCGTCTTATCTTACGCCGCGAGCGGGACATGTATGCGTAACGAGCCCCAGGTACACATCATCAGACCGGAGTCTGAAGCATGCTGCTCGATGATTTCTCCAGCTCGGAATTGGCGTCGAACTTGGGCACGAGGTGGCGGGCCGTCTCCGACGCGGTGATGGGGGGCATATCGCAGGCCGCCATGCGGTACGACCGTCTCGACGGTCGCCGCTGCCTGCGCCTCACCGGCGAAGTGCGCTTGGAGAATAACGGCGGTTTCATTCAAATGGCGCTCGATCTTGCGGATTCCGGTCGGTATTTCGACGCATCGGACTTCAAAGGCCTGCGGGTGACGGTCCGGGGCAACGGAGAGCGGTATTCGGCGCATCTTCGCACATCGGACACTGCACGGCCTTGGGAATCGTACCGCTTTCACTTCCGCGCGGCACCGGTTTGGGAGGAGATCGACCTGCCTTTTGAACAATTTCAGCCACACCGCGTAAAAGCGACCTTGGACGTGAAAAGACTGCGGCGCCTGGGCTTGGTTGCAATCGGCCGCCGATTCGACGCCGACCTGGCGGTCTCCAAGCTGTCGCTGTATCGATAACGGGTTCTGGGTGCCCGGGACGAAAAAGCGGCCTCGCCGTTGAAACAGCACGCCGCGCACGCCGAGGTGGTGCAGTCCACGGATAGGAATTCGAACGGAGCCGGCCCGGTTTAATTTTACAACGTGCCGATACGCATCAACCGCTTGGTCACGTACATTTTCAGGAAAACAGTGTTATGACAGGTAGAGAAACCAATGGGAATGGGGGTCACGACGAAGAGAGCTTGAAACAAGCGCTGGAAGCTGCGGATCAAGAGCAGCTTACCGAAATCGTAGAGTCGATCGGCCCCCACGACGCGCTTCGCCACGTCGCACACCTGGAAGCCGAGGATCGCGATC
>JBFGKR010000248.1:0-3988 GCA_041576575.1 Arenicellales bacterium
CCCCATCATGGCCATTTACCAAGCGCGATTCATGTGTTATCTGCACGACCGCGGCCTCGTGGACACAAATTCGCGAAAGGTATGGTGCTTCTGTGGCGATGGCGAGATGGACGAACCGGAATCCATGGGCGCGATTTCGCTGGCTGGGCGGGAGAAGCTGGACAATTTGATTTTCGTCGTCAATTGTAACCTCCAGAGGTTAGACGGGCCGGTGCGGGGAAACGGTAAGATCATTCAGGAACTCGAGGCCGCATTTCGAGGGGCGGGGTGGAATGTCCTTAAGGTGATCTGGGGGTCATACTGGGATCCCTTATTGATGCGCGACACAAAAGGGTTGTTGAGGAAACGCATGGAGGAGGCCGTGGATGGCGAATATCAAGCCTTCAAGGCCAAAGGTGGCGCGTATACCAGAGAGCACTTTTTCGGGAAATACCCGGAACTCAAAGCGATGGTCGCCAACATGACCGATGAGGACATTTGGCGACTCAATCGAGGCGGCCACGATCCACACAAGATCTACGCCGCCTACGCAGCCGCGGTACAACATAGCGGACAACCCACAGTGATTCTCGCCAAGACCGTGAAGGGGTACGGTATGGGGGAAGCGGGTGAAGGCCAGAACATCACGCATCAACAGAAAAAGATGGACGAGGACGCGATACGCCAGTTCCGCGACCGATTCAAGGTTCCTGTCGCGGACGAGCGTTTGAGCGACGTGCCGTTCTATCGACCGCCGGAAGATAGTCCTGAAATCCAGTATCTACTCGAACGGCGCAAATCTTTGGGTGGCTTCTTACCCTGCAGACACGCCTACGCCGAACCTCTGGAGATTCCACCGCTCCAGACTTTCAAAAGTCAGCTGGAGAGCACCGGCGATCGTGAAATCTCCACCACCATGGCGTTCATTCGGATTTTGACCACTCTCACCCGCGATAAGCAAATCGGCAAATATGTCGTTCCCATCGTGCCGGACGAATCACGCACCTTCGGCATGGAGGGATTGTTCCGTCAATTGGGAATTTATTCCTCTGTTGGTCAGCTTTACAAACCGGAAGATGCGGACCAGCTCTTGTACTATCGAGAAGACAAGAAAGGACAGGTACTGCAAGAGGGAATATGCGAAGCCGGCGCCATGTCGTCGTGGCTGGCAGCGGGCACCGCGTATTCGAACCACGGCATCAATATGATCCCGTTCTACATCTTCTACTCCATGTTCGGTTTCCAACGTGTCGGCGATCTCGCATGGGCCGCGGGCGATTCGCGTACAAAGGGGTTTTTGATCGGAGGTACCGCCGGGCGAACAACGTTGGCCGGTGAGGGACTGCAGCATCAGGATGGCCACAGCCAGATACAGGCCTCGCTCGTTCCCAACTGCGTCGCCTACGATCCGACGTACTCGTACGAGCTGGCGGTGATCATTCAGGATGGCCTCCGGCGCATGTACGCAGAGCAGGAAAACGTCTACTACTACATTACCGTGATGAATGAAAACTACGTCCATCCGGCTCTGCCCGCGAACGCTGAAAAAGGCATCATTCAAGGGATGTACCGACTTCGGCGCAGTGGGCTACGAAACGCAAGCAACAAGCCGTCGGTCCAGTTATTGGGTAGCGGCACCATTTTGCGCGAAGTCGAGGCCGCTGCGGATATGCTCGAGAACGATTTTAACGTAGCGGCGGAGGTCTGGAGCGTAACCAGCTTCAACGAGCTTCGGCGTAACGGTTTGGAAACGGAGAGATGGAACATGCTGCATCCGGATCAACCTCGCAAAGCGAGTTATGTCGAAAAATGCCTGAACGGCTTTCCGGGTCCGGTCGTGGCTGCCACGGATTACATGAAGTTGTTCGCCGATCAGATTCGGCCGTTCGTCCATAAACCCTATATAGTGTTGGGAACGGACGGTTACGGTCGCAGCGATATGAGAAAGAACCTGCGTCACCATTTCGAGGTCGATCGGAATTTTGTCGCGGTGGCGGCCTTGAGGGCCCTGTGCGACCAGGGTGAAATTAGTCCCAAGCAAATTTCCGAGATTATCCGGCGTCTTGGCATAGACCCGGCGAAAGCGTACCCACCCAGGGCTTAGGCGAGGAGACTCCGCCAGTGGTCAAGCTAGAAGAAGTGTATGTGCCGGACATCGGTGACTTCAAGGACGTACCCATCATTGAGATATTCGTGACTGAGGGTCAGCAGGTACAAGTCGAGGATCCTTTGATCACGCTTGAAAGCGACAAAGCCACCATGGACGTGCCGTCCCCCGCGGCGGGCAAAGTCAACGATCTGACGGTCGCGGTGGGCGATAAAGTCTCGCAAGGCGACTTGATCATGGTTCTGGAGGTGGAGACGGCCGCCGTCGGCGAGGCTACGCCCGAAGTAGCCGCGGACGAAGAAGCGCAACAACAGCTGAACCTCTCCAGTACCGACGCCGCGTACAGACCGCCCCCGGCGGAAACCGCCGCGGCCGCGGAGGCGCCACCCCAACCGACCCCGAGCGGCCCCGACGCGTCTGCGAAAACAATCGAAGTGAGAGTCCCGGACATCGGCGATTTTCAGGACGTAGACGTCATCGAAGTAATGGTGGACGCGGGCGACGCGGTTCAAAGCGAAGATCCCCTGATCACCCTAGAGAGCGACAAAGCCACCATGGACGTGCCGTCACCGGCTCCCGGTACGGTGGTCGAGATGCGGGTGGAGAAGGGCGACAAAGTATCCGAGGGCAGCACGATCCTTCTTCTGCGGACAGTCGAACCGGATACCGCCGAGGCCACGCGAAAACCGACTGACAGGCCGTCGACGATGCCTCCCGCCGCGAAGCAGATCCCCGCCGCGGAGGAGACACAACGAGGTCCGACGCCGCCGACAAGCCTGCCGCCGCCAGTCGAAGAAGACGGTACGGCCAAATCGCACGCCAGTCCGAGCGTTCGGCGGTTCGCACGAGAGCTGGGTGTCGATCTGCAACGGGTGCGCGGCTCGGCTCGGAAGGGGCGCATTACCAAAGAAGATGTACAGAGCTATGTTAAGCAGCAGTTAGCGCACCCGGCGCAGCCGTCGATCACTGCGGCCCGCGCGTTCACCCTGCCGGAATTGCCCGAGATCGATTTCTCAAAGTTCGGCAAGGTGCGTGTGCACCCGTTGAGCCGGATAAAAAAACTAAGCGCCGCTAATTTACATCGTTCGTGGTTACACGTACCCCACGTCACGCAACACGACGAGGCCGATATCACGGAACTTGAAAACTTTCGCAAGCAGGCAAAAGAGGAGGCGGCGCAAAGAGGCGTGCGTTTAACCTTACTTGCCTTTCTGATGAAGGCATGTGTAAGCGCGCTGAAAAAATATCCAAGCTTCAACGCCTCACTCGATCCTAGCGGCGAGAACCTGGTGATAAAGGAATACTATCATCTGGGCATTGCGGTCGATACCGCAGATGGGTTGGTGGTGCCGGTAGTGCGTGACGTGGACCAAAAAGGGGTCCTGGACCTGGCTCAGGAACTCGGCGAAATCAGCGAACGCGCTCGAAGCAAGAAATTGACGCCCACGGATCTTCAAGGCGGTTCTTTCACCATATCCAGTCTGGGCGGTATAGGAGGCACCGCGTTTACCCCGATCGTAAACGCCCCCGAGGTCGCGATCCTGGGTGTATCCCGTGCGCAGATGAAACCGGTCTATCGCGACAACGAGTTCACGCCCCGCCTCATGCTGCCGTTGTCTCTTTCTTACGATCATCGAGTCGTCGATGGGGCGGAGGCGGCACGATTTACTGCGTTCCTGACTCGGGTCCTGGAGGACGCGAGGCGCTTGTTGCTGTGATAGGAGCAGAATCGTTGCTTCTACGAATACCGATTCAAGTGCGGACGTAGTCGTATCGGACATTTCCGAACCACAAGCCACAGAACGAGGACAGATTTGGCTGAGACAATAGAAATCAAAGTACCCGATATCGGCGATTTTGAAGATGTCGATATCATCGAAGTGTTGGTCGCGTCTGGGCAGG
>JBFGKR010000249.1:0-3971 GCA_041576575.1 Arenicellales bacterium
GAGGAGACGGCACCGCAATCACAGCCCGTGCCGACGCAGAGCGACCTCCCCGCAGGCGAAATTCCCGACGTGCCCACGGACGACAACCAGCCACAGACGGACGAAGTGCCTGCCGTGCCGCAACCCGGCGAATCCGGGAACGCGAACAACAAAGCCGATATCCAGTCTGGTGACGCGCCCAAATAAAGAGTAACGAAGCGCAACAATCGGGCATGCGACAGTCCGACGCCGAAGTGGTGGAACTGGTAGACACGCCGTCTTGAGGGGGCGGTGGCGCGAGCCGTGCCGGTTCGAGTCCGGCCTTCGGCACCACTACTCTGTCGTGGTTTGCCGAGATTCTTGCGCTCGATGGCTGTGGTGGTGTGCGCGCCGGGGTTACGCGGTGGATAGGCCGGCGGCGCGATTCAGTTTTTTCTCTATGTCGACGCACGGCACTCGCCGCAGTGCCGGTCTGCGCGGGCGGTGTATTTACTCGGTTTTCTTGACTTATTTGGGGAGTGCACCTTAGACTCTCGTGCTGCTCATAGTCGCGTTAGGTGGCTTCTTCCACATCTGTGCGCGACGAATTTGACACGCTGATTTTGCCCCGGCAAGCGGGGTCGTTTGCGTAGCTCACCAGCGGTCGTAATGGAAGACGCATGTCTCAAATTTCACAGTTGAGAGCGTAATGCTACAGAACTACGTTCCGGTCCTCATATTTCTTTGCGTCGGAGCCTTGGTAGGTGTAGGCGCTATCGCATTCAGTCGGGTTCTTGCTCCGAGCAAGCCGACCAGGGAAAAGTCATCTCCTTACGAATGCGGATTTGAAGCGTTCGAAGATTCCCGAATGAAGTTCGACGTTCGTTATTACCTAGTCGCCATCCTATTCATAATTTTTGATCTTGAAATTGCATTCCTGTTCCCCTGGGCCATCGTGCTCGAAGAAATAGGAATGTTTGGTTTTCTGTCCATGATGTTGTTTCTGGCTATTTTGGTCGTCGGTTTTATCTACGAATGGGTAAAGGGCGCGCTCGAGTGGGAGTAGTTCGTGTCGATAGAAGGCGTACTTGAGAAGGGTTGGGTTACGACAACCGCGGACGCGCTCATCAACTGGACGCGGACCAGCTCCATGTGGCCCGTTACGTTTGGTCTCGCGTGTTGTGCCGTGGAAATGATGCACGCCGGGGCCGCGCGTTATGACCTCGATCGCTTTGGCATCATGTTTCGCCCCAGTCCCAGGCAATCGGATGTAATGATCGTAGCCGGTACGCTCGTGAACAAGATGGCGCCCGCACTCCGCAAGGTGTACGACCAGATGCCGGAACCGAAGTGGGTAATTTCCATGGGTTCCTGCGCCAACGGTGGTGGTTATTATCATTACTCGTATTCCGTGGTTCGCGGTTGCGACCGGATTATTCCGGTTGATGTTTACGTGCCCGGGTGCCCACCCACGGCAGAGGCGTTGCTGTACGGCATACTTCAGTTGCAAAAGAAGATACGCCGCACGAATACCATTGCCCGTTAACCAGTAATTGCAGGATCGTATATGGCGACCAACGAGGTCATTGCCGCGCGTGCTACGCAACTGCTAGGAGACGCCGTTGTCAGCACCAAGGAATATCGTGGCGAAATCACCTTCGTCATCGATGCGACGCGAATACACGAAGCGTGCGGGATATTCAGGGATAACCCTTCTTTGCAATGCGAAGAGTTGATCGATTTGTGCGGCGTCGACTACTCCACCTACGGCCAAGAGAGTGCGGACTATGAGGCGCCGGCGCTGCGTTTTGCCGTTGTTTACCACCTCTTGTCCGTCACGAACAATCATCGTATTCGGCTTAAAGCCTTCCTCAGCGAGGATTCTCCGGTTATCGCCTCCGTGGTAGACGTGTGGTCGGTCGCCAACTGGTTCGAGCGCGAGGCGTTCGATTTGTTCGGTATCATTTTCGAGGGTCATCCAGATCTGCGTCGCATACTGACCGATTACGGCTTTATCGGTCATCCCTTCCGCAAGGATTTTCCGCTGATCGGAAAGGTGGAGATGCGCTACGATCCGGAAAAGGGCCGCGTAGTGTACGAACCCGTCAGTATAGAGCCGCGGACCTTGGTGCCTCGTGTAATCAGAGTGGAGGGATTCGGTGACCGAAATACGTAACTACACCATGAATTTCGGACCGCAGCATCCCGCTGCGCATGGGGTGTTGCGCCTGGTCATGGAGATGGACGGCGAGGTGATCGAACGCCTAGATCCGCATATTGGCTTGCTACATCGAGCCACGGAAAAACTCGCCGAAAACAAGCCGTTTAACCAGAGCATCGGTTACATGGACCGTCTCGACTACGTTTCGATGATGTGCAACGAACACGGTTACGTTCGCGCCGTGGAAAAATTGTTGGGGATCGAGCCGCCGGAACGAGCCCAGTATATAAGGGTCATGTTCGACGAAATTACGCGCATTTTGAATCACCTTCTTTGGCTGGGCACCCATGGTTTGGACCTGGGCGCGATGACCATGTTTCTTTATTGTTTCCGTGAACGTGAAGATTTAATGGATTGCTACGAAGCGGCTTCCGGCGCTCGAATGCACGCGACCTATTACCGCCCCGGTGGCGTCTACCGGGATCTTCCCGATCAGATGCCCCAGTACACCCCCACGAAAATACACAACCAGAAAGCCGTTTCCCGCATGAACGAGAATCGTCAGGGTTCTCTGCTCGATTTCATCTGGGATTTTACCGAGCGGTTCCCCGGCCGGGTGGACGATTACGAGACGCTGCTCACGAATAATCGCATCTGGAAACAGCGGACCGTCGGTATCGGTGTCGTCTCCCCGGAACGCGCGTTACAACTGGGTTTTACCGGTGTCATGCTGCGCGGATCGGGTATCGAGTGGGACCTGCGGAAGAAACGCCCGTACGCCGTGTACGATCGCATGGATTTCGACATTCCAGTGGGTGTCAACGGTGATTGCTACGATCGATATTTGGTACGCATAGAGGAGATGCGTCAAGCCAACCGAATCATCCGTCAATGCGTGCGCTGGCTGAAGCAGAACCCGGGAACGGTGATGCTTGATAACCACAAGATTACGCCGCCGAGCCGGGGTGAAATGAAAGGAGACATGGAATCGCTGATTCATCACTTCAAGCTGTTCACCGAAGGTTATTGCGTACCGGAAGGAGAGGTTTACGCCGCGGTGGAAGCTCCTAAAGGTGAGTTCGGGGTGTATCTGATTTCGGACGGCGCAAACAAACCTTACCGAATGAAAATTCGTGCCCCGGGGTTCGCACACTTGTCATCAATCGACGAGATGTGTCGTGGTCACATGCTGGCGGACGTAGTAGCGGTCATCGGCACTCAGGACATCGTTTTTGGGGAGATTGACAGGTAGACGACATGTTGACTCAGCAATCCATGGAGCAAATTCAAAGCGAGATCGGAAAATATCCGTCGGGTCAGAAACAAGCCGCGATCATGGCGACGCTCACCATCGCCCAGAGGGAAAAGGGGTGGTTGAGTAAAGAGACGATGGATTGGATAGCCGAATATCTCGAAGTGCCGCCTATTCGCGTTCGCGAAGTCGCAACTTTTTATTCGATGTACGATTTGCAGCCCACGGGCAAGCACAAGATCTGCGTGTGCACCAATATTTCGTGTATGTTGCGAGGTTCCGATCTGGTCGTAGAACATTTCGAAAGACGCCTGGGGGTTAAAGTCGGCGAGACCACCGCTGACGGAAAGCTGAGCTTGAAGGAGGTCGAATGTCTCGGCGCGTGCGGCGGGGCGCCGATGATGCAGCTTGACGACAAGTACTACGAGAACCTCACTCCGGACGGCGTCGACGAGATCTTGGCCCAGTTGGAGAATCCCGATGCCTGAGGTGCGAGTTTGCTTGCCGCAGCCGGGCGTGGAAAATCCCTGGACTCTCGATTCGTATCGAAGCACCGGGGGTTACCAGGCGTGGGAGAAGATTCTCAGGGACAAGACCCCC
>JBFGKR010000250.1:0-3965 GCA_041576575.1 Arenicellales bacterium
AGGTCTTTTGGTGACCGCAATCGCCGCGGTGTGAATATAGAGCACGTGTTTCCCATGTCTTGGGCGGCACGGGAATTGCGATGCGGTCGGCGCAAGCAGTGTCGTGCCAACAACCCGCGATTCAACCGCCTCGAAGCGGACCTGCACAACTTGTTCCCGTCGCGAAAAGATATCAATGACGTCCGCGGAAGCTTTCGCTTTGGTGACGTGCGCGGTGAACGGCGCGAGTACGGAAGCTGCGATTTCGAAGTCGATGAGCGTCGGCGTGTGGTTGAACCGCGGCCTGTAGCCCGAGGCGAAATAGCCCGGGCGATGTTTTATATGCACAGCGAATACGGGTTGCGGATATTTTCCAAACTGGGACGCACTTTGAAGCGGTGGCATTACGAGGATCCACCCAGTGAACAGGAAAAACGCCGCAACGACGTGATCGAGGATATCCAAGGAACACGAAATCCATATATTGATCACCCCGACCTCGTCGCCCGACTTCGATTCCGCTGAGGGGGGCCGGATGACGCTCGCTACTCACGGCTCGCTGGGGACATTCTGCACTCGACTGTGCTGCCGCAAATGAAAGTTATTGGAACCGTGGCCGACCGTTAATTCTGAGGAAAATAGATGAAAAAGTTTTTGTTGCTTTTGCTGCTGCTGGGGACCGTACCTCATGTCTGTTCCGCGGAGAGCGCGGAAGAGAAGGGATTGGCCATCGCCGTGGAAGCCGATCAACGCGACGTGGGCTGGGGCGACAGCACGGCCGAGATGAAAATGATACTGCGAAATCGGCAAGGCGAGGTCAGCGAGCGAGCGCTCAGAGTGCGGACACTGGAAGTCGAGGGGGACGGCGACAAATCACTCATAATCTTTGATTTTCCGGCAGACGTGAAGGGCACCGCATTCTTGAGTTACACCCACGCCACGGAACCGGATGATCAATGGCTTTTTCTGCCTGCCTTGAAGCGGGTAAAACGCATCTCCTCGGCCAACAAATCCGGGCCCTTCATGGGAAGTGAATTCGCCTACGAAGACATCAGTTCTCAGGAGGTCGAGAAGTACAGCTACCGGTACGTGAACGATGAATCCGTCGACGGACAGCAGGCCTACGTTCTCGATCGATTTCCGCAGTACAAACACTCAGGCTACAGCAAGCAGAAGGTGTGGATCGACAAGGAACATTATCGCGTCTTGAAAGTTGAGTACTACGACCGCAAGGGCGCACATATGAAGTCTCTTTCCTTAACGGATTACCGGCAATATTTGAGTAAGTACTGGCGCGCCCAGCAAATGCACATGGTGAACCACCAGAACGGCAAGAGCACGACGCTGCTGTGGGGCGGCTACGTGTTTAAGGGCGGGCTGACCGAGCGGGATTTTGACCGAAACAGCCTGAAACGCGCACGATAGGTCTTTTCATCCCGAGCCGCATATATAATAATTTCATAGAATAATAACGATGACTTAAAGTCTTTTATGAATTTCCACTTTGCGTCCAACGGCGGTGTTCGCCGCATCGTGGTTCTGGCCTTGTGGCTCGCAACGATTACTTCCGCGAGGGTTGCCCCGGCGGATTTTGTAGTGCAGTTGGGCGCGTTTGCGAACCGCGGCAACGCGGAACGCTTGGTAACGCGCGTGGGCGAGGCCGGATCTTTCAACGCCCTGTTGTGGCCCATCGATCGAACGCCGCGCACCCTGACTGCGGTCCTTGTAGGGCCTTATGCCGCGTGGGACGAGGTGAGTCGCGCGCGGCGAAACCTGGCGCATCGGGGTCTTTCGGGCTACGTGCGAAACGACCCGCGTGCCGTGTCGGAGCAGCCTAATCCTGGGGACGCGGCACCGTTCGCGGTGTCTGCCGATGCCGTTGCCTCGCCCTCACCACCGCTGCTTGCGGAAGCAACCGCGCCACGGGGGGGTTTTCGCAGTTGGGATTGGTCGGGCGAAGTGGCGTTGCAGTACCGCGCGTTCTTTCATGCTCCCCTCGATCCCCGCCAGCACGGCGATAATTTTTCCTTGGCGGCGCAGCCCGAACTCTACTACGAGTGGAACGGTGGCCGCGATTCGTTTGCCTTGGTACCGTTCGTCCGACTGGATCAACACGACGACGAGCGCAGCCATCTTGATATCCGGGAATTGACCTGGTTGACCGCGCGCGACGGGTGGGAGCTTCGTGTGGGCATCCGCAAAGTGTTCTGGGGCGTGGCCGAATCCCAACATCTCGTCGATATCATCAATCAGACCGATCTAGTCGAAAACATCGATGCGGAAGACAAGCTCGGTCAACCCATGATCAATGTTGCGTGGATACGCGATTGGGGAACGCTGGACGTTTTTGTGTTGCCGTATTTCCGCGAACGCACCTTCCCCGGAGTCGAGGGACGCTTGCGTTTTATTCCGCGCGTCGATGCAGACCGCGCCTCTTTCGAGTCATCCCGGGAGAACAAGCACGTCGATGTCGCGGCGCGCTGGTCCCACGCCCTCGGTGATTGGGATGTGGGCGTGTCCCATTTTTCCGGCACCAGTCGAGATCCCCGATTTCTCATGGGAAGTGCGGCGAACGGCGAGACGGTGATGTTTCCCTTTTACGAGCAGATTGATCAGACCGGCCTCGATGTGCAGGCCACCAAAGGTTCTTGGTTGTGGAAATTGGAGGCCATACGTCGATCGGGGCAGGGGCGGACCTTTGCCGCCAGCACGCTTGGTTTCGAATACACTTTATTCGGGGTATTCGATACCTCGGCGGATCTGGGACTGGTTTTTGAACATCTGTACGACGATCGACCACGGGATGCGGAGCCGCCTTTCGAAAACGATTTGTTTGCTGGAGTGCGGTTGACCTTGAACGACGTGCAAAGCTCGCAAGCGCTGTTGGGGTGCATCTTCGACACCGATTCTTCGGCGAGAATATGTAACGTAGAGGCCAGTCGGCGCCTGGGCGATCGCTGGATGCTGGAACTGGAAATCCGAACGCTGGCGGAACTAGCGGAAGACAATCCTTTGTTTTCCATGCGCCGCGACGATTATGCTCAGTTTGAACTTTCCTACCATTTCTAAGCGCGTTCCCGCTTGGATACGAGGATGGCGCGAAAATCGTTGACGTTCGTCAGCGTCGGACCGGTCACAATCAAATCGTCCAGACTGGAAAAAAAGCTGTAGGCGTCGTTGTTCCGCAGATAGTCCTCCGGGCCCAGCCCCAAGGCGCGCGCGCGCGTCAGCGTATCCGGGGCCAAAACGGCTCCCGCGTTGTCTTCGGTGCCGTCAATGCCGTCGGTGTCGCAGGCGATGGCGTGAATCTCGTGCCGGTCGCCCAGCGCGATGGCGAGGCCCAGGAGGTATTCCACGTTACGGCCCCCGCGGCCATGGCCGCGCACGGTTACCGTGGTTTCGCCGCCGGAAAGGACCATGCAAGGGAGATCGGCTGACCGAGTTTGCGCCCGCCGTGCCGTTTCCGCGTGTTGCGCGGCCACGTCTTTCGCTTCCCCCTGTATGTCGTCGCCGAGCAACAAAGGATGGATGCCGAGCCGTCTGCATTGTGCGGCGGCGGTCTGCAAGGCGCGACCGGCGGTGGCGATAATGGTGTTGGTGACGCGGTCGAATCGAGGATCACCGGGCTTGGGGGTCTCGTTCTTTTCGTCGTTGAGATGTGCGCGGACATGATCGGGGAAATCGATGCGATAACGCTGCAAAATGTCCAAGGCTTGTTGCTGCGTCGTGTTGTCGGGGACCGTGGGACCGGAAGCCACCGTGGCCGGGTCGTCCCCAGGGACGTCGGAGATGATGAGCGATGCTACGCGGGCCGGGGCGCAGCGCAGCGCCAATTGGCCGCCCTTGATGGCGGACAAGTGCTTTCGGACGCAATTCATTTCACCGATGTTTGCGCCGGATTTGAGGAGCTGCTGGTTGATGAGCCGCTTATCGTCCAGGCTCAGGCCCGGGGCCGGAAGCGACAGCAGGGCGGAGCCGCCGCCGGA
>JBFGKR010000251.1:0-3927 GCA_041576575.1 Arenicellales bacterium
CATTGGGATTGCTGGAAGCAAGATTGTGCAGCGCGAGCATGATCGGTTCGTTGTTGGTCTGCTCCGCCGCGTCGTCACCGATCCAGTACTCGAACAGGTCGCCCAGTATGTATATGACATCGGCCCCCGCCGCCTGGGTATCGATGAATTCGTAAAACTGCAGAAGCATCCGCGGCCGCTGCACGGTCAGATGCAAATCGGAAATGAACAGGGCCGTGGTCATCGTCGCCGACTGCGTCGGAATCAGAGTAGCTCCGCACGTTGCAGCAGGATATCTTTGATTGGCACGTCCTGGTGTTCCCCCATACTGCGGGTGGGCACACCTTCGATCCGCTCAATCACCTCCATACCCTGGATGATAGCTCCGAAAACGCAGTATCCGCGGCCTTCCGGACTATCGGATAAATAATCCAGTATCGAATTGTCACGCGTGTTTATGAAAAACTGAGAGGTGGCTGAGTCGGGGTCCGTGGGAAGCCGCGCCATGGCCACAGTTCCCCGCCGATTGAGCAAGCCGTTGCCGCTCTCATTCACGATCGGCGCACGCGTGGTCTTCTGGACCATGCCGGGCTCGAACCCGCCGCATTGAACGATGAAGTTGTCCACCACGCGGTGAAAGACTGTGTTGTCGTAAAACCCGTCCTTCACGTACGTGAGGAAATTATCGACCGTTTTGGGGGCGCGCTCCGGATACAGCTCAATCAGAAATTCGCCCACCGTTGTGTAGATCCGTACTTGCGGCAGCGGTTGGTCGTCTTCGTTTGTCATTTTTTCTGGAAATGAGTCCGGCGATACCATCGCGGATTGTGCGCGAAATCAACGGTTATGCGCAACCGGACGTCTGCCGGCGAGTGGTGCGAGCACCGACGCAGAAGCAGGGCAAAAGGGCGATTTTCATGTTTTACTTGGACCTTTCGTGGCGTTTATACTAAGGCGCTTGCCCGGTTGCGGGCTTTTTTTGTCATGCATGAAGGGGAGTTCTGTGGAGCTGACAGGCGCGGAAATCGTGATCCGATGTCTTCAAGACGAAGGCGTCGAGTACATATTCGGTTATCCTGGTGGCGCTGCCTTGCATATCTATGACGCTCTGTACCAACAGGATAAGGTCAAGCACATCTTGGTACGGCACGAGCAGGGGGCGGCACACGGGGCCGACGGTTACGCTCGCGCCACTGGCAAGCCCGGGGTGGTTTTGGTCACGTCGGGGCCGGGTATCACCAATGCGGTTACCGGTATCGCCACCGCGTACATGGATTCGATCCCCATGGTAGTCATTTCCGGACAGGTGCCGACCCACCTGATCGGTGACGACGCGTTTCAAGAAGTCGATGCAGTGGGGATCACCCGGCCATGCGTCAAGCACAATTTCTTGGTGAAGGACGTCGCCGATCTGGCGACGACTATTAAGAAGGCCTTTTATGTTGCCTCGAGCGGACGCCCGGGACCGGTGCTGGTAGACATTCCCAAGGACATTACTGCGCAAAAAACGGAGTACATCTATCCGTCCACCGTGGCGATGCGTTCATACGCACCGGTGGCCAAGGGGCATCCCAAACAAATAAAACGAGCCGTCGATCTGTTGCTCGGTGCCGAGAGGCCGATCATCTACACGGGAGGTGGTGTCGTGCTCGCGCAAGCGGAGGAGGAATTGCGTCAGCTGGTACGCTATCTGGGCCATCCGTGCACCAACACGTTGATGGGCCTCGGCTCGTATCCGGCCGACGACGAGCTGTTTCTGGGTATGTTGGGAATGCATGGCACCTACGAAGCGAACATGGCGATGCATGACTGCGATGTGATGCTGGCGATCGGCGCCCGATTTGACGATCGCATCACCGGGGACCTCGCAAAATTTGCCCCCTACGCGCGCATCGTCCATGTCGATATTGATCCATCATCGATCGGCAAGAATGTGAAGGTCGAAATACCCATTGTGGGGGACGCGAAGTCGGTGCTGCGAGATCTGAACAAGGAGTTGGAGCGTCGCGGCGCAAAACCCGATAGCGAGAAGCTCGCTGCTTGGTGGAAGCAAATTGAGGCATGGCGTTCTCTGAAAAGTTTCTCTTATGATCGCAACTCTGACGTCATCAAGCCGCAGTTTGTTATAGAGACACTGCACGAATTGACTGGTGGTGACGCTTTCGTAACTTCCGATGTCGGTCAGCATCAGATGTGGGCCGCGCAGTTCTACGGGTTCAACAAAATTCGACGGTGGATAAACTCGGGCGGTCTCGGCACAATGGGTTTCGGCCTGCCTGCGGCAATGGGGGTTCAGCTGGCGTTCCCGGACTCTACAGTGGCATGCATTACCGGGGAGGCGAGCATTATCATGTGCATCCAAGAACTGTCGACATGTAAGCAGTACGACCTGCCCATCAAAATAGTGAACTTGAACAACCGATATATGGGCATGGTGCGGCAATGGCAGGAGTTCTTCTACGATCGTCGCTATTCCCATTCCTATATGGACGCGTTGCCGGATTTCGTGGCTTTGGCCGAAAGTTTTGGCCACGTTGGAATGCTGATAGAAAAGCCGGGCGATGTCGAAAACGCGCTCAAGGAGGGTCTGGCGCTGAAGGATCGACTGGTATTCATGGATTTCATCACGGACCAGACAGAGAACGTGTATCCAATGATCGCCGCTGGAAAAGGCCATAACGAAATGCACCTGAGCCCGGGATCAGGTGAACCGCCACCGAAACGGGAACTGGCCTGACAATGCGACACATCATATCGATCCTGCTCGAAAATGAAGCAGGGGCCCTGTCGCGGGTGGCGGGTCTGTTTTCAGCGCGCGGTTACAACATTGAGTCACTCACCGTGGCGCCGACGGATGATCCTACGCTTTCGCGCATGACCCTCGTCACGCGCGGCTCTGACGAAATCATCGAACAAATCGTGAAGCAGCTCAACAAGCTGGTGGATGTTGTAAAGCTTCAGGATCTGACCGAGGGTGCCCACATCGAACGCGAATTGATGCTTGTCAAAGTCAAGGCCGTTGACGTGGCGCGCGAGGAGGTAAAGCGTCTTGTAGACATATTTCGCGGCCGCATCATAGATGTCACCGATTCTACATACACGCTGGAGTTGACCGGAACCGTTGAAAAACTGGACGCCTTCGTGAAGGCGCTCGAAGTGACCGAGATTAAAGAAGTAGTTCGCTCCGGCGTCACCGGAATCGCGCGCGGCGAACGGGCCCTGACTATATGATAGGCCGGTTGTCACGCAGAATTGTATATGGGGATGAACGATGAAGGTTTACTATGATAGAGATGCGGACCCGCGGCTCATTCGGGATAAGAAAGTAGCGATAGTCGGCTATGGGTCTCAGGGCCATGCGCACGCGAACAACCTTAAGGACAGCGGCGTCGATGTGGTCGTGGGCCTGCGGGAAGGTTCAGAGTCATGGCAAAAAGCCGAGCGTTCTGGCTTGGCCGTTTCCAAGGTTGCTGATGCAGTGGCCGGCGCCGACGTCGTAATGATACTGGTCCCCGATGAACGCCAGTCCGCCTTGTTCGAGTCTGAAATTTCGCCGTCCCTCAAGAGCGGAGCTGCGCTCGCGTTCGCCCACGGGTTTAATATCCATTTCGGGTTCATCAAGCCAAGCGAGGACCAGGACGTTTTCATGGTTGCGCCCAAGGGGCCTGGCCATCTGGTACGTTCGACGTTTACCCAAGGGGGTGGCGTTCCGTCATTGATCGCCATTTTCCAAGACGCTTCCGGTACGACGCGGGATGTGGCCTTATCCTACGCGGGTGCCATCGGCGGGGGTCGGGCGGGAATCATCGAGACTACGTTCCGCGAGGAAACGGAAACGGACTTGTTTGGCGAGCAGGCCGTGTTGTGTGGAGGCATGACTGCGCTGGTCCAGGCAGGCTACGAAACTCTGGTAGAGGCCGGCTATGCGCCGGAGATGGCCTACTTCGA
>JBFGKR010000252.1:0-3923 GCA_041576575.1 Arenicellales bacterium
AAACCTCAGAATCGTCTAATTTGTCGGCTGCACCTGCGTACGCCTGTGTTGCGACATGGCCACCTGTCTAACATGGGGTTGCGCGAGCAGGTTTCCAAGGCTGATGTCGGTAAGAAAATTTCGAATCTGCACGCTCAAATCCTGCCACAAGAAATGGGTCAAGCAGGGATTGTCGTCCTGACAATTCATCAACCCCCCGCATTGCGTGGCATCGATGTGCTCCTCGATGGCGTCGATGATCTGCGCTATAGATATCTCGTGGGGGGATCGGCTGAGTCTGTACCCGCCCCCCGGTCCACGCGTGCTCACGACCAACGCCTTACGCCTGAGTTGCGCCAACAACTGCTCCAGGTACGACAGCGATATCCCCTGTCGTAGTGAGATCTCCGCCAGCGCAACCGCGCCTCTATCATAATGAATGGCAAGATCCAGCATGGCGGTCACGGCGTACCGCCCTTTTGTTGTCAATTTCATCGCAAGCTCCGCATCGGCAGCGCAAATTTTCGCTTAGTTGACCAATTTTATCAACTATTGCCGGCGTCCGGAGACGACGATGGCACCGGGTCCTCCACGCCATCGCCGAGGTGCTCGACCTCGATCTCATGAATTTGGAGATCCCCTACGTCGATTCCCGCTTTGGTCAGCCTCTCGAGTATTCGCGTCAGCCGCTCGTCGGTTTCGTGCAGGTGATCGAGGATGCAGTCCACCGCGTGGGCGACGGGGTCGCTCATTTTCTTGGTCTGTCCGTACGCATCAAAACCTATCCGTTTCGCCATCTGCGCACGCTTGGGATCCACCGCCTTTGAACGCGGTTTGACGATGTGTCCCGGTATTCCGATGACCGTAGCGCCGGCGGGGACGTCCTTGACGACAACGGAATTGGAACCGATTCGCGCATCGTCACCAATCGTTATGGGGCCCAAGACCTTGGCGCCGGCGCCGACGACCACATTATTTCCAAGCGTGGGGTGGCGTTTGATCTTCTCCCAAGATGTCCCCCCCAGTGTTACGCCTTGATACAGCGTGCAGTCGTCGCCGATTACCGCGGTCTCGCCGACGACTACCCCCATTCCGTGGTCGATGAAAAAGCGCCGTCCGATTTTCGCGCCTGGATGAATTTCGATCCCCGTCAACCAGCGAACCACGTGCGAAAGAAATCGCGCCAGCCAATACCAGCGCCGGGTCCATAACCAGTGGTTGAGACGATGTGCGACTATCGCATGCAGTCCCGGATAGGCGGTTATTACTTCGAACGTCGAACGCGCCGCTGGGTCACGGTCGAAGACATAACGAAAATCTTCTTTTAGGTGTCGTATCATTATTGTCTAAACAACAGTCCCTCTATCGTTTGTGGATCACGCGTTTACTCAATTTTTTCAACAACTCTTTGTTCCACGGCAGTGAGGATGCCGCGCAGTATTTGCATTTCTTCTTCGGTTGGACGAGCTCTGTTGAATAATCGCGCTAGCTTTCGCATTAGCTTCGTCGCTGGCTTGGCAGTGGGAAAATCTATCGTGAGGAGCACACGCTCAAGATGGTCGTAGAACAACTGCATTTGCTTCTGATCTACGAATTCAGGTGGCGTTTCCATCAAACTCCCAACGTCGCGACGACCTGCAAGGAATATTTCGTAAGCCATGATTTGCGCTGCGCTGGCAAGATTCAAAGATGAAAAATCTGGATTCGTCGGAATCCGAACAAGATAGTGGCAGCGTTCCACGTCCGGATTCGCGAGTCCGCTTCGCTCCTGCCCGAACAACAACGCAACCGGTCCGTTGAGACTCTCGGCGATCAATTGTTCTGCAGCTTGCGGCGGGGACAATTGAGGCCATTCTATCGATCGGGATCGTGCGGTAGTACCTATTACCAGAAGGCATTCGCTCAACGCACTGTCTAGATTACCATACACGTCGGCGTCGGCCAGTACGTCCTCGGCGCCCGCCGCTCTCCGAGTCGCCTCGTCGTTCGGGAATTCTGCCACCGGAGCCACCAGCGTCAACCTGCGCAATCCCATGGTTTTCATCGCACGCGCCACTCCGCCGATATTGCCAGGGTGCGTGGGTGCGACAAGCACTATTCGTATCCGCTCCGATGGGAGGGGGAAATCGCTTTCTTTCACCGACTTGCGCCACTACAATTCGGCGCCCAAACATGCGTCGAAACCAAGGTACGAAATCTCCGGGAGATCACCATGCATCCCTTGCTCAACACCGCTGTCAAAGCGGCGCGAAACGCGGGAATCCTGATTGTACGCCATCTGGATCGAACAGATCGAATCAGCGTTGAAGAGAAAGGGCGTAATGATTACGTTACCGAAGTCGACCGCGCCGCCGAAGACGAGATCGTGCGGGTGATACGGCGCGCATACCCCAATCACGCTATATTGGCCGAGGAAGGAGGAAAAAAATCAGGCGACGAGTTTGAATGGATCATCGATCCTCTGGATGGGACCACGAATTTTCTTCATGGACATCCTCAATTCTGCGTTTCCATCGGAGTGCGCAGGAAGGACAATATCGTGCACGCGGTGGTGTTCGACCCGCTGCGCAACGAGCTGTTCACGGCTTCCAGGGGTAGCGGAGCCTATCTTAACGACCACCGGATTCGCGTGAGTCGCACAATACATTTACGTGAAGCCTTGATCGGTACGGGTTTTCCGTTCAAGGCACTGGGACGGATCGACGATTGGATCGCCATGTTTCGTGATGTATTGGTAAAAAGCAGCGGTATCAGAAGGGCCGGCTCCGCGGCGCTGGACCTGGCGTATGTGGCTTGCGGGCGCTTCGATGGGTTCTGGGAACTCGGTCTGATGCCCTGGGATATGGCCGCCGGCTGTCTGCTCATCGAGGAATCCGGTGGGTTTGTCAGCGACACGAGCGGCGACCAGAGTCACCTGGCCACCGGTAATATCGTCGCAGGGAACTCCGAGATCCATCCGTTACTACTGCGCATTGCGCAGTCCCACGCACTCTGAGTATGGTCACCGAGCCCCTCCATACCCCGGTGATGCAGCAATATCTTCGGATCAAAGCTCAGCATCCGCAGACGTTGTTGTTTTATCGTATGGGCGATTTCTATGAGTTGTTCTACGAAGACGCAAAAGAGGCGGCCGCGTTACTGGATATCGCTCTCACCAAGCGCGGAAAATCTGCCGGTGAGCCCGTTGCCATGGCCGGAGTACCGGTGCACAGCGTGGATCAGTACCTGGTCAAACTCGTCAAGAAAGGACGCTCTGTCGCCATATGTGAGCAAATTGGAAATCCGGAAAAAGGAAAAGGACCCGTGGAACGCAAGGTCGTTCGCGTCATCACGCCGGGAACTTTGACGGAGGAGGCATTACTCGAAGACGGTCGGGAAAATTTGTTGGCCGCAGTATCGCCTGCCAACAAGTCAAGCTTTGGTGTCGCCACGCTTGAAATCTCCAGCGGTCGTTTCCGCGCACACGAGGTGACAGGGTGGGAAACGCTCGTCAATGATTTGGAGCGTCTCAACGCAGCCGAAATCATCGTTGCGGATTCGCTCAAAAGCGTAATTGGGGACTTTACGAAAAGCGTTATACAGGTGGTGCCGGACTGGTATTTCGATCTCGATTCGACCACGCGATTATTGACAGACCAGCTCGGCACCAGAGATCTCAAGGTATTTTGTTGTGACGATCGTCCAAACGCGGTTTCTGCAGCCGGTGCTCTGCTGCAATACACCAAGGACGTACAATATGAGTCGCTCCCCCACGTGCTGGATTTTTCAATCGACCACGCCGACGAATACATTTCCCTCGACTCGACGACTCGAAGAAATCTTGAATTGGATACAAATCTTTCCGGCGGCCGCGACAATACACTGTTGTCGTTATTGGATCGTTGCGCAACGGTCATGGGCACGCGCCTCCTCAAGCGCTGGCTCCAATGCCCCCTTCGCGATCG
>JBFGKR010000253.1:0-3909 GCA_041576575.1 Arenicellales bacterium
ACATTTCGAAGCGCTACGAGAGCGGAACACGCGAAGAGGGGTTTATCAATGCCCTCAACGCCATGACGAACGGGAAACTAATCCCACTGCCCGGAGGGGTATTGATTTACAACTCCGCCGGCGTCGTGTGCGGCGCCGTGGGTATATCGGGGGCCGCGTCCGAGGACGACGAAACCTGTGCGCTTTCGGGCATCGAGGCGGCCGGCCTCAGCGCGCGTCTCGCACGTTGACGCCGAGCATGACGGAAGAACGCCCGCTTGCCGGGGTCGGGCGCATCCGACGAGGTCTGCAGGAGCCCGCGCTTGAGTCGGTCTGCGGTCCAATCGTTCCGCCACCGTGCTAGGATACGCACGGAGAAGGCGTACATACACACAAATACAGCAATGAGGAGTCTACGAACCGATGCTGGGTGAACCGCACGATCTACTGCACGAATTTCCCGAATACGAGGACAAGATCACCAGACTGCGCCACTCCAACGGACGATTCGCCCGTTTGATGATCGAGTACGACGAACTGGACGCCAAAATTCGAAGCCTCGAGGAAAAAGCCCAGCCGGTATCGGACACCTACATGGAGGACTTAAAAAAAGTGCGTGTCTCCTTGAAGGACGAGTTGTACGAGATTCTCAACCGCTGAAGACATCGGTTCCCAGTATTGCCAGATCGTTGGTAGCGATTCGCATCGCAATCGCGTTTAAATCTACTCACCCCGCACGGAAAACGCGCGCGCGTAACGACTTATCTTTTTGACGTACACATCCGCTGCCGAGACCAGCTTGCCGACTTCTTCCGGCGTGAGTTCGCGGACAACTTTGCCGGGACTGCCCATAACCAACGAGTTGTCTGGAATTTCCTTGCCTTCGGTGATGAGGGAATGAGCGCCGATGAGGCAATTCTTGCCGATCTTTGCTCCGTTTAAAATCGCCGAATTTATACCGATAAGACTGTTGTCGCCGATGCTGCACCCGTGGAGCATGACCATGTGCCCAACGGTAACGCCCGCCCCGATTGTCAGCGGAAAACCGGGGTCCACATGCAGCACAGAGCCATCTTGAACGTTGCTTCTTTCCCCGAGCTCAATAACGTCATTGTCTCCTCGCAATACCGCATTGAACCAGACGCTGCATAGATTCCCCAAAACGACCGAACCGATAATCGCGGCATCCGGAGCGATAAAATGCTCCTGTCCGCGTAATTCCAGGCTTCGATCTTCAAAAGTATAAATCATGACTTGACCTCAAGCTGACCGAATATTTTCGGCTTCATGATGCGGCTCAGGTTTACACGTTGCAAGACTGTGGTGTGGCCACAATCTCCAAAGAAAAGAATTAAAATGAAACTATGACACGTCCGGCCGGGGAATCATATTCGCAAAGCGGCTCACAGCCGAATCAAGAAGGAACAGCCCGTTACGACTGGCCGTTCCTCCTGCACGTGGCGCGCGAGCGCAAACCCGAACTAATAAGCGCCAATATCGTCGCCGTGATTGCGGTGACCGTGAGTGTACCGATTCCCTTGCTCATGCCGCTGCTGGTGGATGAGGTCCTGCTCCACCAACCCGGCGCCCTCGTCGATGCGATGAATCGTATTACTCCGGTCAGCTGGCAAGGGCCGATGTTGTACATCGGACTCATCCTGTTGGCGACGGTCTTTCTTCGGCTGATTTCGATCTGGCTGAATGTCTGGCAGACGCGGGAATTCACACTGGTGTCTAAAGAAATCACTTACCGCATGCGCCGCGAACTCCTCAGACGGCTGCAACGGGTTTCCATGTCTGAATACGAAACCCTTGGTAGCGGCGCCGTTTCTTCCCGATTCGTCACCGACATTAATGCCATTGATGAATTCGTTGGACAGTCCGTAAGCAAGGTTGTGGTAGCGATTCTAAGTCTCGTGGGCGTTACCATCATACTGATATGGATGCATTGGCCACTGGCGTTGTTCATCCTCTTCATGAATCCTCTGGTGGTTTACTTTACGGTCGCGCTGGGCAAGAAAGTAGAGACGCTGAAGAAGAGGGAGAACAGTGCATTCGAGCTTTTCCAGCAAAGTCTCACGGAAACCCTCAATGCGATCGGACAGATTCGCGCCGCTAATCGAGAACATCACTACATACGGTACGTGATCGACCGAGCGCGGGGCATAAAGATGCACTCGGCGGCGTTTTCGTGGAAATCGGACGCCGCAAGCCGGTTTTCATTCGGTGTCTTCCTGATCGGGTTCGACGTGTTTCGGGCAATCAGTATGCTCATGGTGGTGTTTTCCGATCTCTCGGTCGGACAGATGCTCGCCGTATTCGCCTATCTCTGGTTCATGATGGCACCGGTGCAGGAAGTGCTGAACATTCAATACGCTTTCTTCGGCGCCAGAGCTGCATTGGCACGTATCAACGAACTGATGGGCCTGCGGCTGGAACCGCGATATCCACATCTAATGAATCCATTTTTGAATCGCACGACCGTAAGCATAGACGTAGAGGACGTAAGCTTTGCCTATGTGGCTGATGAACCCGTGCTCAAACACGTCAATCTGAAAATCGCACGCGGCGAGAAAGTCGCTCTCGTAGGCGCATCGGGCGGGGGCAAGTCCACCTTGGTGCAAGTCATACTTGGGATGTACCCGCCGCAAAGTGGAAATCTGTATTTTGACGGAGTCTCCGTTACCGAGATCGGGCTCGATGTAGTGCGGGACAACGTCGCCACCGTACTTCAACATCCGGCCATGATGAACGACACCGTGCGTGCAAATCTCACCCTCGGCCGTGACGTCTCGGACACGGAGCTCTGGACGGCCCTGGAAGTGGCGCAATTGAAAAGCGTGGTCGGGTCGATGCCGGGCGGATTGGACACCATAATCGGCCGCGATGGTGTGCGCCTGTCGGGTGGTCAGCAGCAAAGGCTCGCCGTCGCGCGCATGATTCTCTCCAAGCCCAAGGTTGTGATACTCGACGAGGCAACCTCGGCTCTGGATAATGAAACCGAGGCACTGTTGCACGAAGCGCTGGGCAAGTACCTACAAGGACGCACCACGATCATCATCGCCCACCGACTGAGCGCGGTGAAACAAGCGGATAGGGTCTACGTTTTCGAGGATGGACATATTATCGAGCATGGCTCCCACGAAACGCTGATGAAGGCGAATGGCTTGTATCACAAGCTCTACAGCCAGACCAAGTGATACGGGCTTGCAAAAAACGGCTATATTTTATCCGCACCCCATGACACAGTTAACCCAATGACACCGTAGCCACCGGACCACAACGCTTGCCAACCTTGAAGTTAATCGCGTACCGTTCCGATGCGCAATACGATTAAACCGCGCAATTGAGTTCACGATCAAACAGCAGCCACGACGCGATTGCGCCCCTCGCGCTTAGCTTGGTAAAGCGCTTCATCCGACTGCCGCAACAACCAGCGCCCCAAGTCAACGCCGGATTTCGCGTCGGCGTGTTCGAGGACGGCAACACCCGCCGACACGGTTATCTTAAGCCGTTCAGCTTGCTCGATATCGAAGGCAAGGGAACCGAGTTTGCGGTGATGCCGCTGTGCGATTTTCACGCCGTGACGGAGATTCGTCTCCGGGAGCAGTAGAACGAATTCCTCACCGCCATACCGCGACAGAATGTCACTTGCCCGAAGACCGCCGTACAAGGCGTTTGCAACGCCCTTCAACACCCGATCACCTACCGAATGACCGAATCGATCGTTGATTTTTTTGAAAAAATCGATGTCCATCATGACACACGAAAGCGGACGCCCATACCTTCGACATCGCTCGATTTCCTCACCAAGGCGACGCTCCAGAAAGCGTCGATTAGGGATGTCCGTCAAAGGATCGGTGAGGCCATGACGCTCCAATCGTGCGACGTTAACCGTGTTGCGTATGCACAAGGCTATGGTTGCCGATA
>JBFGKR010000254.1:0-3889 GCA_041576575.1 Arenicellales bacterium
CAGAAATTCAATAGGACACGTAGACGTCGGTGTGCAGATCCGCCACGTCGGGCTCCGGAGCCGCTAGGGCTTGCTTGACCGCGTCGTCAATGAGCTCCGCCACTTCGTCGTCGACCGCCGAGAGCTCTTTTTCCGAGACCATCTTTTCTGCGGTCACTTTTTTGGAAAACATAACCAGGCAGTCCTTGTTCTCCCGCAGTAAGGTGACTTCATTGTCGCCGCGATAGGTCTGAGCGTCGCCCTCGAAGTGGCCGTAGTAACGGTTTAATCTACATTCGATGAGAGTCGGCCCACCTCCTTGGCGCGCCCGATTAATCGCCTCGCCCGCGGTTTCGTACACGGCGAAGAAATCGTGCCCGTCGACCATTACACCCGGCATACCGAATCCCGGTGCGCGATCGACCATGCTTTCACACGATAGCGCCCAGGAACTCGATGTAGACTCGGCGTATCCGTTGTTTTCCACAACAAAAATGCACGGCAGGTTCCAAACCGTCGCCAGATTCAGGCTTTCCAAAGTGGTGCCCTGATTGGAGCCGCCGTCGCCGACAAAAGCGACGGCCACGGCGTCGGTGCCCTTCATCTTCGCCGCCAATCCGGCACCGCAGATCAATGGCGGCCCGCCGCCTACGATGCCGTTGGCGCCCATCATGCCCATGTCGAGATCGGCGATGTGCATGGAACCCCCCTTGCCCCGGCACGTGCCGCTGTTCTTTCCGTAAATTTCCGCCATCATCCCGCGGACGTCGACACCCTTGGCGATGCAATGTCCGTGGCCGCGGTGCGTGCTTGCGATACGATCGTCCTGGCGCAGGTGCATGCACACACCCGTCGCCGATGCTTCTTCGCCGGCGTACAGGTGCACAAATCCGGGAATTCCGCCCTTGGCGAACTCTTCGTGCACGCGCTCTTCGAATTCTCGAATAGTCTTCATGGTTCTGTATGCATCCAGTAAATCCTGTTTGCTCAACTCAGATAATCGCTCAGCTGCTGGTGCTCCCATTTTCCATCCTCCTGTCTCGATTGATGTTGGAATAACTTGGCGCCGCGCCTTGAAGTCCGCGCGGCGCACTCCGCAGAGTTACGCTCGACCGTGAACCAAAGCCGCTCTACTCGACCCCCATTGCATTACGCGTTCAACATTGATCGTCACCGGCCCTCGTTCGTCCAGAAAAACCGCGACCTCCGCGGATGCGTCAAACTCAACTTCGCGTTCGCCGTCCAGGGCTATCACACCGCCGGAATTGCCGATCTTGTAGCTTTCCCCCGGGCACATTTCCTCAAATTCCAGAACGCCGACTTCAGTCATCGAACCGGGCATAATCGGGACCCGTACCCGCATCGGACTGCTTTCGGGCGGACCCAATCTGAGCTTGAGTCCCCGCTTGTCGCCACGGCCCAACGGATGCAACGCACCGCCGATTGCGGACAGGCCCACTGCGGTGGGTTCTGCGAACGTCAGATACAACTCGCTCAAGTTTTCGGGTTTCCACAGCGCGCGTGCACCCACCCACCGGTCGGTCGTGACCGCGACATCGACCAGCGCGATGCTGGGATTGTCCCCATTGACGCAGACGCGAAGTCGTTTGTTCCGATTGCAGGCCACGCTGGCGGGCACGATTCCGCGAACCACGAGCCCCGCCGCCTGGCCGACGATGGTAGGTTCGTGAAATTTAGGAAAAGCGTTGTTGGTGCCGGTGGAGACGCCGGCTAGCGGGACGTCACCACACACCGAAGCGACGGCTCGATGCGTCCCATCGCCTCCAAACACGATCAGCACCGAGGCGCCACGCGCGATCATGAGCTTGGCGGCCAAGACGGAATCGCCCGTCGCGCCTTCCACCGGCATGTCGAGAAATTCCAGCATCGGTATGCGGTTGTTGGACAGCGCGCGTTCGCGGTTCAAGGCTTGCGTCAGCTTCGTGCCCAAGCCGTTGCGGTCCGGCATGACGAAAACCTGCTCCACGCCCACCGATCCCAAACCCACCAAAAGACGCGTGATCAAGTTGGCGCGCGTGGCCAGCGGGATGCCGGTCGCGTTACCGACGATGCGGCGAATGTCGCTGGAGGCCGCGGGATTTGCGATAACGCCGGCGATCGACTTGGCACGTGAATCGTTCGACACTCGAGTTCGTCCCTTGGGTGGTCGAATGCAACGGCGCGCGCCGGAACGTCATTCAACGCACCGGCGCGCGCAGGATTCGGCATTCTAGAGGATTATCGGCGACCGATGAACAGCAGGTCGTCGGATAACGACCGACGACGGGCCTTCTGTCTTGATCGATGGCGCTGTTCCGAGCGGCGGTGCAGGGTCAAGGCGTTTTGCGCGGAAGCGCTTTCAGTTCGTCGATGCGTTTGCGCTGCTCGGCGTCAAGATCAACCGTTTCCCAGTAGGGTCTGTCAAAAAATGCGTCGCCCGGTTCGTTCAGGTAGTTGTGACCCATATCCAGATATCGTTCAAATTCCGCAAAAACGTCCGCGTACTCAGATTTGAGTATCTGAAGTCCACCTTTATGTTTTATATCGTTCAAGAAACGGCGGTAGGCATCGATGGGTTCAATGCCCGCTTGTTGAAATATGACGCGACCGCCGTACTTCTCGAACAGGGCTTTGTTCATTTTCCAACTCGCGACCCATTGCTCGTTGCTCTCACGCCTGGACCGTCTGAGCCGCCGATGAAATTCCGCGACATACTCCTCGCCAAAGCGCTGTCGCATGTCTTGATCCCGAAACCTGTCGTCTTCAGCAATCTTTTCGGAGAGTTCGATGCTGCGCTTGACGGCGGCAATCGTGTTTTCCAGTGATTGCCGAATACGTTCATCGTATTCATTGTTCTCCAACAAATGTTGTGTCGCGGCGACAAGCTCTTCGTCATCACGCGTCATTCTGGCGTCGGAACGCGCGCTGAACTCTTCAAAGACATCAACCTCCTCTTTCGTCGGCGTATAGCTGCTGTCGGGGAGCAAATGCTCGGCGGCGACCGCTCGAATTCTGTTTCCCAAACGGATCCTCTCCAGCCTCAACCGTTGATCGGGGTCGGACCCCGCGCCCGCGTGGGCCCCAAACCGGTTAGCGGGCAACCCTATATCCGATTGGCAAATCGGCTGCTTGAATACGATTGCTACGACGTCGCAGCGCGCGTACGACAGTCCCGGCATCATCAACGTCAACCACGCGACAATTCTAATTGCTGCGGACATCATGTTCATCGGATCTTTGCGATACAGCGGCCTTTTGTTGTGCCGTTGTGACCAATCTTGGTACGCCTACGCAGGTGGCGCGCAAGGATTTTAAAACACCACGCGAAAAAAACGGCACCGTCACCATGACAATCGTAGATCGTACGACGGATGTTCTATGTGTTGCGATGTGGATACAGGCGGATCCTGCGAACTGCGCCGGTCGATGACAACCTTAAACCGCAACCGAATCGAAAAAATGACTGCGGCTGAGCAGACACGCCAGCAATTCATCTCCGATAGCACGCTGCGGCGCGCTCGAGTTCGGCGCCAACGGCTTCGCGCAAGGACGCCGGTTCGAGGACTTCGACCTCGGCGCCGTGGCGGAGCAAGTCGAGCATGAGCTCCCGGTGGTCCGAGTACGGAACTTCGAGGAGATAACGCCCCTCCGCATCGAAACGCGTTTTTTGCGCCGAATGCCAGCGTTCGCGCGACACCCAGCGGGCGCGCTCCGGTGAAAAACGCAGCGCGGCCCAAAGCACCCTCTCTCCCGAAAAGATGCCGTATCCGGCCCCCAATACCCGGTCGAGGGTGCGGATTCAACTGGTCGAAGCAACATTCTAATGTTTTGTTAAAGAAGGAGGAATGTTGCCGATGAAATACAGATCGAGGATTTATTACTCAGATACCCAGAAGGCCTTGATGTGGGA
>JBFGKR010000255.1:0-3877 GCA_041576575.1 Arenicellales bacterium
CTCGTGGCGGACCAATCCCGATGTCTCAATGACCAGTTGTTGCCGGCCATGGCAAGCGAGGGCATACGTTTCCTGCGCCGCGAAGAGTGGGACCCGAAGCAAAGCCGATGGTTGAAGCGCTATTTCGATAACGAATTGCTGCCGGTTATCACACCCATACGGCTGGACCCCGCGCATCCGTTTCCACGAACCCTGAACAAAAGCCTCAACTTCATCGTATCCCTGGATGGAAAAGACGCCTTCGGTAACAAAGGCGGCATGGCCGTGGTTCCAGCTCCGCGATCTCTGCCGCGATTGATTCACCTGCCTGCCGATTTCGCAGACGGCCCCCACGAATTCGTGTTTCTGTCCTCGGTCCTGCACACCTACATCGGAGAGCTGTTCCCGGGGATGAAGGTAAGCGGTTGCTACCAATTTCGCGTCACCCGAAACAGCAATCTGTACGTCGATACCGAAGAAGTCGATGACCTGAAGCGCGCCCTAGAGGGCGAACTGCCGTCGCGGCGCTACGGCGACGCGGTACGTCTCGAAGCGGCGGACAACTGTCCCAGCCACCTGGCCAACTTCCTGCTGCACCGGTTTGAACTCGCCGAGGACGATTTGTATCAGGTTAACGGACCGGTGAATCTAAACCGATTGATCGCGTTACCCGACCTGGTGGAGCGGCCAGACCTGAAATACCCGAGCTTCACGCCGGGGCTTCCATCACACCTGTCCCAGGGAACCAACATGTTCAAGGCGATTGCAGCCAAGGACATTCTCCTTCATCACCCGTTTCAGTCCTTCATCCCGGTGGTGGAGTTCGTGCGGCAGGCTTCGACGGATCCCAACGTACTGGCAATCAAACAAACTCTTTACCGCACCGGTTTGGATTCGGTCATGGTTGAGAGCCTGATGCACGCCGCGCGGGCGGGCAAGGAAGTCACCGTGGTGGTCGAACTCCGGGCGCGATTCGATGAAGCCACCAACATAGAAATAGCCACCAAGCTGCAAGAGACCGGTGTTCAGGTCGTCTACGGCGTCGTAGGCTACAAGACCCACGCAAAGATGCTCATGGTCGTTCGTCGGGAGGCAGACAAACTGCGCCGCTACCTGCATCTGGGCACCGGCAATTACCACGATCGCACCGCGCGTCTGTATACCGACTATGGCCTTTTCACCCGCGACGAGAAGATCGGTGAGGACGTCCACAAGTTGTTCATGCAACTCACGACGCAGACGAAGACACCCCGGCTCAACAAGCTTCTGCAGTCTCCCTTCACCCTGCAGCCGGGACTACTGCAACGCATTCAAGCCGAAGCAGTTCACGCGGAAGCCGGAAAGAAGGCGCGAATCATCGCCAAGATCAATGGTCTTGTAAGCGCTCCCGTGATCCAGGCGCTGTATCAGGCGTCGCAGGCGGGCGTGCAGATCCAATTGGTCGTCCGCGGTGTATGTTGTCTTCGCCCCGGTATCCCGGGTGTCTCCGAGAACATTTCCGTGCGCTCCATTATCGGCCGTTTCCTGGAACACACGCGTGTGTATTGTTTTTATAACAACGGGGACCCCGAGGTCATGCTGGGGAGCGCCGATTGGATGCCCCGGAATCTGGTGCAACGCGTGGAACAGTGCTTCCCCATTGAAGACAAGAAACTTAAACGCCGCGTCATCCAGGATCTGGAATTGTACCTCAGCGACAATACGCAGGCCTGGCTGATGGACAGCGACGGCAACTACGTGAGAAGTACGCCAGCGCGCAAGCAGGCTCCGGTTTCCGCGCAACAGAGCCTGTTGCAATCCCTGGCCCAGATCTGAGCGATTTGATCACCAGCTGCGGCGGCGCAAGCGCCCCCCGCCAAGTGATGTTTTCTTCACACGCGGGGACAGCGAGCTAGTCGAAACTGAGCTCGAAACCGACCGGCGCCAGATATTCTTGTTCTCTTTGCAAATCGGCGACCGTCAACGGATGGCGGTCGAGCCAGCGCTTGGGAAACGTCAATCGCAGTGCGCTGTCCGTCGCCTTCAGCTTCATCGCCGGCATCTCGGACGCGGTCCGGCTTCGATGCACCAGCACCGATAGTCGCAGCAAGACGCACAAGCGGATGCTTGCTTTGACGGAGGATCCGTGCAACGCCTGGAACTCCTGAAGGGGAAATTTTCTACGGTGACCGCGCACGAGCGCCGCCACCACGGCCTGCTCACGACGCGAGAAACCGGATAGGTCCGTTTGCGCGGTTACGTAGGCGCCGTGTTTTTGGTACTGACTGTGTGAGATGAGCAGGCCGATTTCGTGCAGCGAGGCCGCCCACGAGAGCAGCTTCCTGTTGTCTGGAGAATCCAGATTCCACGCCTGTGCCGTCTGATCGAACAATTGCAGCGCGGTGCGCGCGACCCGATCGGAGTGTTCCCGGTCCACGGCCCAGCGCGTACCCACCGCAACGACGGAACGAGTGCGCACGTCGGAATTCTCGATGCGTCCGACGAGATCGTAGAGCACACCTTCCCGCAACGCCTGACCGGAAACGTCCATCCGGGGTATGTCCAGAAGGTCGAACACCGCCCACAACACCGCAACCCCGCCGGGAAAAACCGCCAAGCGGTCTTCGCTCAGGCCCAACGGCCTCAACTCGTCGACATGCGAACATGCCATCACCGCGTTTCGCAGTTTTTCCAGGGCGCCGCGCGTTATTCCCCGCTTGCACCAACCCTGATTTTGGACCGCGTCGCGGATAGCGCGGACGGTGCCCGAACAACCGATCGCCCGATCCCATTTTTCGCCGCGAAAAGTCGCGACCACAGGTTGTATATCCAACTCCGCCGTCAGCTCCGCTTGTTTCATGCGCTTTTTCTTGATCTTGCCGTCGCCGAACCAGGCGCGGCTCAAACTCACGCAGCCGACGTGCAGGCTTTCCCGATGGATCGCGTCAAACCCCACGCCGAAGATGATTTCCGTGCTCCCGCCACCGATATCGATCACCAATCGCCGCTCGTCCCCGGCCTCGAGACCGTGGGCAACGCCGAGATAAATCAACCGGGCCTCCTCGCGACCGGCTATGATTTCCACCGGATGACCGAGCGCGGTCTCGGCGGCGCTCAGAAACTCGTCGGAATTCCGGGCTTGGCGCAAGGCGTTGGTACCGACTACGCGTACGCTGCCGGCCGGAAGCTTGCCCACCCGCTGACCAAAGCGCTCCAAGCACTCCAGCGCGCGGGCTTGCGCCTCGGCCGAAATGCGCTTTTCCGCGTCCAAGCCCGCTCCCAGCCGCACGCTTTCCCGCAGTCGATCGATCACCGCAAGCTCACCGTGGTTGAGCTGCGCCACGATCAGATGAAAGCTGTTGGAGCCCAGATCGACGGCGGCAACCGATTCAATTTTGGATTTCGCTGTGGCGTGTGCGAACACAAAGCTCGGGTTTGGTTTTTTCGTGGTCGCCGGAGACTAGCAAAAACGATTGTGCGGTAAAACGGCCCCGCCGCGGAGCCACGAGGGAGCCCGGCCGACCGTCACCCGGTCTCCGCCAGCAAGGATTCGATTTGCCGTTCGATGTAGCTGGCCTGCTTCGCCCCGTCGCGCATCTCGCCCACGTACGCGGCGCGCACCTTGCCGGCCTTGTCGATGATGTAGAAAGACGGCCAGTAGCGATTTTTCATGGCTTTCCAGTAAGAAAAATCGTTATCGATCATTACTGCGTGCTCGAGTCCGAATTCCTTGACCTTGGCCGCGACTTTACGCCGGTCTTTTTCATGATCGAACTCCGGAGTGTGCACGCCCAACACCATGAATTTGTCCGCGTCAAAGCGGCTTTCGAGCTTTTTCAGCCACGGAAACGACCGGTAGCAATTCCAACAGCCAAACGTCCAAAAATCGATCAACACCACCTTGCCCTCGAAGCGCTCC
>JBFGKR010000256.1:0-3870 GCA_041576575.1 Arenicellales bacterium
AGGGGGGTCTTAAGGGTGTCAGATGAAATCCGCACTGCTGTTTTTAACGGTTTTTATTTCGATGGGCGTCGACGCTCAATACGTTGAAAAAGTCGACGCGCTCGGTAATGCGATCTTCCCCGCGGATTCCACGGGCGATCGCGCGCAACCATCTCATGGAACGCAGTCGAGTGATGAATTAAGACAGATAGAACGGTACCTCAGGTCCAGGGAAGAACAACGAGCGGCGGAACGGGACAAGGCGAAGAAACGAAAAAAGAAAGGTTCCATCGGCATCGGCACGGATCCGCTTTATTTGCAGCAGCGACTCCGTAGCCGTAGATGTAGCGGGCTGTGGCGCTTGGGTCTTAAATGTCGGTGAATACAGGGCCCCGGATCTAACGGTTGTGGGTCCGAATGATCGGCTCGGCATTCAGCCGGCTCGAGCACGTGCATCATCCATTTCAGCAGTTGCCGCGTTTTTGCCACGAGCCGCACGAACGTGCTCCAGTTCGCCGGGTGCGGGTATCACCCGATCCAAGAACGAGCAGAAAATCCGCACGCGCATGCGGCCGCAACAATGACTCGACGCATGTGCGGGTTCCTCCGCCGGCCGGCGACACGGAACATACCCCGTGGTCACGCACTTGAAAAACGCGTTGACGGTTTACGCCGACGTACGCGAGTACACGCTCATGGAGCCTGCTCGATGTCGCACTTGGACTTCAGTGAATAGGCGTAAATCCGGTTTCCAGATCAAATGTCAAGACAGGGCGCGGGCCCTGGCGGGTGCACAGTCACTCGGCGCGCTGGAGCGCAGCGGGATGCGCTGCGCCGTCTTGGCGACGGCGACGTTTTGAATTAGGTTCTTGTCACTGTGACCGTCAATATCGCCATGCTCGGTACCGGGAGTATCGCCGACAAAGCCCTGGCGCCCGCCATGCGGCGGGTCGCTGGAGCGCGCTTGTGGAGCGTTCTGAGCCGGGATAGGGATCGTGCCCGGGTGTTTGCGCGTCGCCACGGCGCGGCAGCCCCCGATCCGGCCCACGTTTCGCTCGCCTCGCTCCTGGCCGACCCGGACCTCGACGCGGTCATCGTCGCCACGCCGGACGGCATGCACGCGGAGCAGACCATCGCGGCCGCCCGCGCGGGCAAGCACGTGTTGACGGAAAAACCGATGGCGACGAACGTCGGGGAGGCCGAAGCCATGGTGCATGCGTGCCGAGTCGCCGGCGTGCGGCTCGCGGTCGGTTATCACCTCCGTTGGCACGCCGGTCATAGAAATATGCTGCAGTGGATCCGCGAAGGCGGTGTCGGCACGCTTCGCCATATGCGTGCGCAGTGGACCTTCCAGGTGCCCGACGCCGGTGACTGGCGCGCACAGCCCAAGACCGCAAGTTGGTGGAGTCTGTCCGCCGTGGGCACCCATTGCCTGGACTTGATCCGGTGGGTGATGGTGCCCCGGTGCGGCGAAATCATTGCCGTAGCCAGCACCATCAGCCGAGAGATGTGGAATGGCCCCCACGACGAGACCGCGGTCGTGTCCATGCGCTTCGAGTCCGGCGCCACCGCCGAGTTCTGCTCGTCGGGGTTGATCGCAGCGCCCAGCCGCGCGGAGATTTACGGAAGCGGCGGCTATGTCCGCTGCGAGGGGACGCTCACTCGGTTCGGCGCGGGGAGGATCGAGACCCACCAAGGTCTGCTCGATTTCGACGTCTCCGATCCCTACGCCGGGGAAATATGCGACTTCGTGGAGGCGATCGAGGAAGACCGATCGCCGGAGGTCGATGGCGGCGAAGGGCTGCGCAACGTCGAATTGCTGACGCGAGCGCGGACGGCGGGATGAGAGTGGGTCGCGCCGAAACAACCGATGCCGGCGTAAAAATAAGGCGTGTCACGCGGACGCGACTTCGAGATCCAGCTGCTCGCGATGTGCATCGAACGGCCCCGTTGCCTGTCGAGCCTTTCCGATGTGCACTCTTGGGAAGGCGTCGATGCGTGCGATCGAACGCACCTGAAGGAAAACCCTCGGGGATAAATCGAAACCCATTCCGCTTTGATACAGGTCATAGATCCGAGTACGCAATCCCATCATAGTGGCGTCAACCTCATTTCCCTCCTCAGGCAGGAGGGTCGACCGCGGGTCGGCGTTGTGGGTTCCCGCACGTGATTTCACCATGATTACTTCTCGGAGACGGACTATGGATAGAATCGCCACGTACTACGTTACCGAACTTGTTCGCGTTGCCAAGGTGGTTGACCACCTCGAGAATTTCGATATTGCCGATCACGTAGTCGCACGGCTGAAGCAGAAGCCCGAAATCTGCGCTGAGCTGTATGAGCGCTTCAAAGAGCATGCGGCCAACGCGACCGTGACACTCGAATTTGAAGGAGATATCGAGGTGGACGGACCGTTGATGTTTCCCGACACAGCCGGTTACTACTATCACGTAAACAAGCTGCAGAGCAGCAAGCCTCGGCCCAATGCAGACTACATCGACGCCGCTGAGATTCTGAATTTGGCGGCGCAGCTCGATTGCAATTGGGTCGAGGACGCGCGCACTGAGTTCGAGCAGGAGCACAAACTTGGAGGCAAGGTGGTCGGCAGTGGAATACTGGTGTTTTAATGATTGATCGACAATTCGCTTTGGCTCGCGTCCCAAGGCAGTGCCTGTAAATTCAGACAGTGCCGCAGACCGTGCTCTGTTCTGCCGATGGACAGGTACTCCGAGGGACGTATTGCCGGGTTTGCCGCGGTTCGTTGGTGAACAATGAGGGCGATGCACACATCGTCGCCGTGACCACGCTCGGTGATCGCAGGCTCAGTCGGTTTTGGTTCCGCGCATACTCTGCGACACCAGACAGTTAACACTGCTGAAGACGTCCGTATGCAGCCGGAATTTCTGGTTTGCCACGGCACTCGGCAGCGTTCGAGGTCACCGCGTTCGGGGTCGATGGAGAATCGCAGGATTCCGGGACGCTGACTTCAGACGCCGCAGGCCCAGGACGATCGCAAAGACGCCGAAGACCTTGCAGATCGTTGTTTTAATAGGACTCTTCCCCGTTTTTCGAGTTCGAACATACGTTCGAGGCTGGCGCAGGCCCGGTCTGCAACGTCTGTGGGGATTTCGACGAATTGCTCCGGTGCCGGGTCTTCGAGGGCTTTCAATACGTCGTCGAGATGGATCTGTTTCATGAATGGGCAGAGAATACACGTGCCGACAATTTCCTTGTCCGGAAACTCCGCTTTGAATCTATCGGTCAGTCCGCACTCTGTCACCAGCATGAATGTCCTGGCGGGCGAGTTGCGCACGTAATCGAGCATGCTTGAGGTGCCTCCGGCAAAGTCGACCAAAGCCACGATGCCCGGCGCGCACTCCGGGTGGGCTAAAATCTTAACACCTGGAAACCGCGCGCGAATGTCGCGCACGGTATCTGGATTAAAGCCTTCGTGCACGACGCAGGTGCCGTTCCAGGTGATGATCTTCTTGCTTGTCATCTTGCGCAGATTGAGTCCCATCAGCTTATCCGGGATGAAAACGATCTCTTGTTGCGGCATCGCTTCCACCACGGCCACCGCATTCGACGAGGTACAGCAAGCATCGCTCTCCGCCTTCACGTCGGCGTAGGTATTCACGTAACAGACGATCCCTGCTTCGGGGTGCTTCTCACGCAATTTACGCACTTGGTCACCATTGATCGAATCGGCGAGCGAGCAACCGGCGACTCTTGGCACGAGCACTTCCTTATCGGGGTTGAGCAGCTTCGCCGTTTCGCCCATGAAATAGACCGAGCAGAATACGATCTTCTTCGCCGGATGTTCGGTTGCCTTCACGCTCAGGCTGTAGGAGTCTCCAATGTAATCGCCGACGCCGTACATGATGTCCGGTG
>JBFGKR010000257.1:0-3840 GCA_041576575.1 Arenicellales bacterium
AAGGTATTGATCACCTCAGGGTGATAGGCGTGGTACTCGCTGCCGTGTACGTACTTCAACAATCCACCCGCTTCTACCGCACGGTGTGGATTCCAGGCTTCCAACGCAAGCTTGCATTGGTCGCTTTCGAGATCACTGAAATCACTGCCCGACAAGCGGCAGGTTGTGCCGGTGAAGCAGAGCTCGACGACTTCGTCGCTCAACCCTACCGCCTCGAACAACTGCGCGCCGCGATAACTGGCGATCGTCGATATCCCCATCTTTGAGGTGATCTTGTACAGGCCCTTGTTGATACCTTTCCGGAAGTTGTGCAGCAGTTTTCCGGTCCGTGCATTGACGACCTCGCCTGTGCGCGCCATGTCGTGCAGGCACTCGTACGCCAGATATGGGTGAACGGCGGTGGCTCCGTATCCGATCAACACCGCGAAATGATGGGGATCGCGGGCCGTGCCCGTATCCACCACAATGTTGGCGTCGCAACGTAACCCCTCTTTGATGAGGCGGTGATGCACCGCACCGGTCGCTAACAAGGCATGAACGGGGAGGCGGTCTTTGGCGATGTCACGGTCCGATAGAACTATGATCACGCAACCCGACCTTACCGCGTCCACCGCCTGGTCGCAGATATCGGCGAGGGCGGTCTTCAGGTCGCCATCCGGATCGTAATTCAGATCGATGCGCTTTGGCATAAAATCGGGATCGTTGAGGCTCAGCAGCCTCTGGAACTTGCCGGTGGTGAGCACGGGCGAATCAACAGAGACGCGTTTCGCGTGCTCTGGAGTTTCTTCGAACAGGTTCTTTTCGCGTCCAAACTCCGTTTCGAGAGACATGACGATCTGCTCACGCAACGGGTCGATCGGGGGATTGGTCACCTGGGCGAACTGCTGCCGGAAGTAATCGTAAAGTGAACGTACGCGACGGGATAGAACCGGTAAGGGTGTGTCGTCGCCCATAGAGCCCACCGCTTCCTGCCCGGACTCCGCCAGCACCCGAATGACCTGATCTCGTTCTTCCAGGGTTACCTGGAACATCTTCTGGTACACCTCCAGCGAGGCGGGGTTCAGCCAAACGAGGCCTGGGGCATCGTCTTCGAGGCTGGACTCCAGGACGAGCTTATTTTCCCTCAACCATTTTTTGAAAGGCGCTCTCGACTTGAGCGCCGCCTGTATGTCTTCCGGAAGCAGGAGCCGTCCGGTCTCCGTATCCGCCGCGATCATCTGTCCGGGCTTGAGCCTGCCCTTCGTTACAACCTCTTCCGGGGTGTAATCCCAAACGCCGATTTCCGACGCCAGCGTAATTACGCGGTTGTCCGTAATGACGTACCGGGCGGGGCGTAAGCCGTTTCGGTCCAGACAGCAGGCCGCATGGCGTCCATCCGTCATCACGATGCCGGCCGGCCCGTCCCACGGTTCCATATGCATCGAGTAGTATTCGTAAAATGCGCGGAGATCGGGTTCGACGATTTCGAGGTTTTGCCACGCGGGAGGGATCATCATCTGCGTCGCGAGGAACAGATCCATTCCTCCCATGAGCAGTATCTCAAGCATGTTGTCCAGGCTGGCGGAGTCGGACACATCGTTTGCGACCAGTGGTCGAACTTGATCGAGATCCGGAATCAACGGTGTGGAGAACTTGTAGCTCCGGGCGTGCGCCCAATTTCGATTGCCCTGTATGGTATTGATTTCCCCGTTGTGTGCGAGATAGCGAAACGGCTGGGCCAGGCGCCACTGAGGCAGCGTGTTTGTGGAGAAGCGCTGATGGAATACGCACACCGAAGACTCCATGTCGTTGCTGTTCAGATCCGGATAGAAAACCGGCAGATAAGACGGCATGACCAGACCCTTATACAGAAGCACGCGTGCTGAGAGGCTGGGTACATAAAAGGTTTCATCCTGCGGACAAATTGTTTTCTCCGCGCGCCGTCGTCCAACGTAGAGTCGCCGCTCGAACCTCTCGTCGGTCATACCTTTTGGCGCGTTGACGAAAATCTGCTCGATGTGCGGAAGAGTGTCACGCGCTTGTTTTCCGAGCGCAGACACATCTGTGGGTACCACGCGCCAGCCGGCAACATCGAGCCCTTCTTTCGTTAATTCCCGTTCGAGTTGCTTTCGTGCGTAGGCGGTTTTATCGCGATCTCGGTGCAGAAAGACCATCCCTGCCGCGTAGCGGTCCGCCAAGATAATGCCTTGTTGCTCGGCGAGTTGACGCAGGAACTTGTCGGGCGTTTTCAATAATACGCCGCAGCCGTCACCGGTTTTGCCGTCTGCGGCGATAGCGCCTCGATGGGTGAGGCGCTCCAGCGACTGAATCGCGGTGCGCACCAACCAATGGCTGGCTTCACCGTCCATGTGGGCGATGAGGCCGAAACCGCAGTTATCTCGCTCGAATTCCGGGCGGTATAAACCATCGGAGTTATGAAATTCGTGAGTCACGTTCCTTCCTACGGGTCTTGGTGAACAAAAGGCCCGCGTCGATGCGGACGGTGCGCGGAAAGCACGGGGCAAAAGGCACGACAGTATACTTTCTTGTGGTCTGGGTGGTCCAATATATCCCTATTGTTCGCCGGGGAATAGACCGCTGCGGAGGGGGCGAACAGAGTCAGGAAATCTTGAAATAGCGCAGGGTGTCGTCGAGGGCCTGCGCGGGGTAGTCGTCGCTGAGGTAGGCGCGTCCTATGGTCTTGAGCAGCACCAGGCGGATTTGACCGGCGGCGACCTTCTTGTCTGTGGACATGTGCTCAAGCAGCTCCGAGCGGGCGATCTGCGGAGGCGGAGCTAAGGGAAGTTGGGCCTGATCGATCAAGTTTCGGATACGCGCGAAGTCGGTTTCGGAGAGGTCGCCGAGTCGCAGCGACAGATAAGAAGCCATGATCATGCCTGCAGCGACGGCCTCTCCATGCAACCATCGCCCGTATCCAACCGTTGATTCTATGGCATGACCGAATGTGTGCCCCAGGTTCAGCAGTGCGCGTTCACCGTGCTCGCGTTCGTCCGCAGCGACGACTTCCGCCTTGGCCGCACACGAGCGATTGATTGCAAAGGTAAGCGCCTGCGGGTCGCGGCCGAGCAGATGCGCGATGTATTGCTCCAGCCAGCCGAAAAACTCGCGATCACATATCAATCCGTACTTGATGACCTCGGCAATTCCTGCCCGCAGTTCACGATCCGGTAACGTCGACAGGGTATCAGTGTCCGCTATCACCGCCTTGGGCTGATAGAACGCGCCGATCATGTTCTTTCCTCGCGGATGGTTGACCGCGGTCTTACCGCCCACGGAGGAATCGACTTGCGCGAGTAGGGTAGTGGGAGCTTGAATGTAGGGTACGCCGCGTTGATAGCACGCGGCGGCAAACCCGGCTATGTCCCCGACAACACCCCCTCCCAAGGCGACGACTGTGGTTTGCCGATCACACGGGACTTCGAGCAGGCGGTCAAAAATCTTCGCCAACGTGTCCAAATTCTTGTATCGCTCTCCGTCCGGAAGCACCGTGACGTGAACGTCCTTCCCACCCAAGGTGTCTTGCAACGTATCGAGGTAAAGGGGAGCCACGGTCTCATTGGTGATCACCATGACTTGTCTGCCGGGGATGTTCTGTGAAAAAAGTTCCTTCCTGCGGAGCAGCCCGGGTCCGATGTAAATTGGATAGCTGCGTGCGCCCAAGTCAACCTGTAGAGTGATGTCGTTCATCGTTTCTTCAGGTAACGCACTATTTCAGCGATCACGGTGGACGGCGAACTCGCTCCGGCGTTGACCACGAGGTCGGCCTCCTGTCGGTACAGCGGCTCACGAACCGACATCAAGGCGTCGAGTGTCGCGCGCGGATCTTCGGTGTCAAGCATG
>JBFGKR010000258.1:0-3834 GCA_041576575.1 Arenicellales bacterium
ACCGAAAAAATGGTGGGCAATTGGATAGCGCAGGCAAAAAAGCTCAATCCGGCGGTGACGTACTGACCGCCACCTTTCGGCGGGATGAGGATTTACGATTATTCACTTGGCGTCGTCTCCGCTGCCCTCGAAAATAGAGACGATATTCTTTACCACACTTCAGGAGCAGGCAGATGAACATCTTGAACGACATCCTCGGCGCCGGAAATGGTCAAGTACTGGATCGCCTGGGCGGACAAATGGGTCTCGATCCGGCGCAGACTCAGAGCGCATTGGGCAGCTTGCTCCCGGCGCTGTCCGGCCGGCTGAAACAAAACATATCGACCCAGGAGGGCCTTGGTTCGCTACTTTCGGCGCTTGGGAAAGGCAACCATCAACGCTACATCGATGAACCGGAATCTCTGGGAGCACAGGAAAGCATCGACGACGGAAACAATATTCTGGGACACATCCTCGGCGGCAAGGAGCAGAGCCGCCAAGTGGCGGCCCAAGCCGCTCAGTCCACGGGTCTGGACCTAGACATTCTGAAGAAGATGTTGCCCATGGTGGCGGGACTCGCCATGGGTTCGCTCAGCAAACAAGCCTCTTCGAGCGGCGTGCTCAGTCAGATGCAATCCGGAGGAGGCATCGGCGATGTCTTCGGCCGACTGAGCGGCGGTGGTGATTCACCGTTGACCGGACTGGCCTCCTTCCTGGACACGGACGGCGACGGCTCCATTGCCGACGACGTCCTCGGCTTTGCGAAAAAACTGTTTTAAAGATTCCCGCTCCTTTGGAAGATACCGGCCGCACTATCGCGGCCGGTCTCATTCGGGCTCCCGCACCGAACAAATCAATCCATTGTTCGTTTTAGAAAAGCCGCCAAGCGCGACACGGCTTGCTGCAACTTCTCCAGTGTGTTCGCGTACGAAAAGCGCAGGTGCTCGCGATCACGGTAGAGACCGAAGTCCTTTCCGGGTGTAATCGCGACACCCGTCGCGTCGAGAAGATCGAGGGCAAAGGCGTTGCTGTCGTCGGTCAGCTCGCTGCAATCGGCGTACACATAAAACGCCCCCTGTGGCGTGACCGGAATCTTGAACCCCAAATCACGCAACGCCGGCACCAGATAGTCGCGCCGCTTCCGAAACTGCGCGCATCGCCGTTTCAATTCCACCCCCACGTCGTCGTCCAAGGCGCGCAGGGCCGCATATTGAGCCGGAGTACTCGTGGAAATGAACAGGTTTTGCGCCAACTTGGTGATGTCTTCAATAAAGGAAGTGGGCATGACCATCCAACCGATGCGCCAACCGGTCATGCCGTAGTACTTAGAAAAGCTGTTGACGATGAAAACGTCGTCGGAGTCGTGCAATGCGCTTCGGACTTCGGCGTCGTAGGTCAAGCCATGATAGATCTCGTCGATAACGAGGGTGCCTCCCAATCGCTCCACGGTCTTTACAATGCGCGTCATTTCCTCGGTAGGCACCACCGTACCGGTGGGGTTGGAAGGCGTTCCGATCAACACCGCCCTGGTGCGGTCCGTCCACGCTTCCTCGATTGTGCTGGCCGTGAATTGATAACCGTGTTCCGCGCTGCACGCGATCATCCTCGGCAGGGCATCGTGAAGCCGGACAAAATTGGCGTTGCACGGATACCCAGGGTCCGTAAGCAAGACTTCGTCTCCGGGGTCGAGCAGCGCCGCGAAGATTAATTGGAAGGCGCCGGAGGAACCCGGCGTCACCGCCACGCGGCCCGGCGCCGGCCGACATGTCGGCGCGTAGGCGGCGGCGATGCGCTCGCGCAACGGCTCGATGCCCATGGCCTGCACGTAGCGTGTCTTACCCTCGCGCAGTGCCTGAATCCCCGCTTCGACCACCGGCGCAGGGGTCGGAAAATCGGGTTCTCCCACCTCGAGATGAATCACCGATCGACCCGCGCGCTCGTGCGCAAACGCGCGTTCCATGACCTCCATGACATGGAACGGCTCAATCGCCCGCATCCGTTTTGCGTGCTTGCTGGCCATCTATGATCTTGATTCGTAGGTAACCGTCATGGAAGCTCGCGTCTCTGCCTCTCGTTTGCGGAAAGACGACTCGGCATTCTTCCCCGCAGTCAATACGGTCTTAAGCTTATCCGCCGCGGTGCAGGAGGTAAACCGCCGTGGGCCTAACAATAAATTTGCCGTTCTGCGCCTCAAAGCCGTAGACCCGCAGCCACGTGGATGTTAACTTTGTCGGTTGCAACGCTAGTTTCTCAAACCATAAATGGAGGAGTCTCATGTTTCACAACAACAAGTTCCTAGTGTCTCTGCTGGCCGCGTCGGCTATAGCATTGTCGTTCGTCGCTGCACCGGAGGTCAGGGCCGATACCTTCATTACCATCGGCACCGGCGGTGTCACCGGCGTCTATTACCCCACCGGAGGGGCGATCTGTCGTCTGGTCAACAAGGGGCGTAAGGAACACGGCATCCGCTGCTCCGTGGAAAGCACCGGCGGCTCGGTCTACAACCTGAACACCATCGCCGCCGGAGAATTGGATATGGGCGTGGCGCAGTCCGATTGGCAGTATCACGCCTACAACGGGACCAGCCAGTTCGAGGAAAAGGGCCCCAACAAAGATCTGCGGGCGGTGTTTTCCGTGCACCCGGAACCGTTCACTGTGGTGGCCCGCACCGATTCCGGGATCAAGAAGTTTGAAGACCTCAAGGGCAAGCGGGTCAACGTCGGCAATCCCGGGTCCGGGCAACGCGGTACCATGGAGGTCGTCATGGAAGCCCTGGGCTGGAAGATGTCCGACTTTGCATTGGCCTCGGAGCTGAAGTCCGCGGAACAGGCGTCCGCGTTGTGCGACAACAAGATCGACGCGATCGTCTTCACCGTGGGTCATCCTTCCGGCTCCATCAAGGAGGCCACCACTTCCTGCGACGCGGTCTTGATCCCCGTGGAGGGCCCGGCCATAGACAAGCTGGTGAAGGACAACGCCTATTATCGTTATGCGACCATCCCAGGCGGCATGTATCGCGGCACCGACTCGGACGTCAGGACCTTCGGCGTGGGTGCGACTTTTGTCTCCTCGACCACGACCCCGACGGATGTCGTGTACCACGTCGTCAAGGCGGTGTTCGAGAACTTCGACGACTTCAAGCAACTGCATCCGGCGTTTGAAAACCTGGACCAGAAGGAGATGATCAAAGACGGGCTCTCGGCGCCTTTGCACGACGGCGCCGCCAAGTACTACAAAGAAGCCGGTCTGATGTAAAAACTCCTAGGACGGGGGACGACGGTTGCAGTCGTCCCCCGCTGTAAGTCTACTAAAACAGTTACCCATTGCGTGTAGTGAATCGGGTGGAAGGTAGCGGACACTTGCGGCCGCCAGTACATATTGCCGGTCCGTGCAATCAAGGGGCTGGTCTGCGGCCGCTTCGTGCCGGCGCGCCGACCGGACCGTGCCCGCCGCGACCGTAACAGCGCCTGCCCCGGGGGGACACGAGACGTGAGCGAACCACAACAAAACGACCGGAGCACCAGCCGAACCGGGCTACGGGAAATGATCGCCGAGTCGGACACGGGCGCGCGTGCGCCGACCGGGTTTCCCGGTGCGTTGTTGATCATCGTTCCACTCGTGTGGTCGTTGTTTCAATTGTGGTACGCGTCGCCGCTGCCGTTCATCTTTGGCTTCGGCGTCTTGAACGACACCGAAGCGCGCGCGATTCATCTCGCGTTCGCCATTTTTCTCGCTTACACCGCCTATCCGACGTTCAAACGTTCTCCGCGTCACTACATCCCCATCCAGGACTGGATCGCCGCATTGGTGGGGGCGTTCTGTGCCGCATACCTGTTTCTGTTTTACGCAGCCCTC
>JBFGKR010000259.1:0-3811 GCA_041576575.1 Arenicellales bacterium
AAAACGGCAGAATTCTGCACAAAACGGGATTTCCCGGTATCAGCCGGTATGGCGTTCAGCGCCTTCGAATCCCGTTGGGGTCGCCATTTTTTGGCCGAAATGTCGCGCATTTCGCCGGGGCGCGCCTCAGGCCCGTTCGTCAATATCCGGCGCCTCCACCCTGCCGTAAGGACATCAGCGTCAGCTTGCCGAGGATCTTGCGCTCGGAACCGCGCAGCGCCATCTTCCCGTCGGCGCTACCTACGACAAAAAAGAAGCCGCCGGGTGAACGGCGGCTGCAACGTCCCACGTCAGTGCGGGTAGTAGTAAATCCTGCACTCTCTGTCTCCCCCGTTCCCGAAACAGTAGGTGAAAGATTGGTGCGTGTTGAATCCCATCTGCCCGCGGCGCAGGGAAGCTTCGCTCACTTCGGACAGACGTATGTTCGGGTCGCCGACGCACGGGTTGGCGGATCCGTCAACACAAACGAACGAAACGACACCCGGACACAGGCAACCGGCCGTTCCCGACCCCGCCCGCTGCGGATCCATCACGAATAGAACGCCGTTACCAGCCGCGGCACACTGATTGTTGAATTCTGCCAGGGCGGCCCCGGTCAACGAGCACTCCAGGAGCGCGGCCGGTGGGGTCGGGCCAAACGCCGCCGTCACGAGGACGTTGTCGATGGCGGCGGTCATGGCGCCCCCGTCGATCCCTGAGCCGACCGAAATGGCAATCCGTTGAATCCCTCCCGTGGTGTCGCCCACTTGAAAGCTCCCGGAATCGAAAAGTACTCCGTCGAGTAAGACCCGATAAGTGTCGGTCCCAAGGTTAACTTCCATCCGGAAACTGATCTTGGTGTCGAACAAGAAAGGTGCGCTGTGTAAGACGGAACCGCCGCGCTGTGTGACTACGCTCCCCTCATCGCCGAAGTTAAGCGCCAGAAAATTGAGTAGTGGCGTTGCATTGTTGCTGAACCGGATACTGAGGGCCGTGTTAAATCCGGCGCCAGAATCGACGAAGACCTCGCCTTGCAGGACGAAGAACCCGGTCGTCGGCACGCCCCCAGGGAAATCATCCATATTGAGGAGGATACCATCCGTGTCACTTGGTCCAACGACGTTGAACTCCAGGGGCTTGTCGGTCAGGGCGCCATGCGTCGCGACCACCCTTATACTGCTACCGTTGAGGCCCTGGCCAAAAACGGTTGAGGGCTGGACCCGCGGCGCAGCCGATCCCGGCTCGTGTATAGATGGGGGAGAACCGATCGTTTCCGCGTTGAAATCGATATCGTAAAGAACTCCGGACGTCGGCGGCAGGGTCTGCGCGAGGACCGGCGTCGCGCCGAATGCGGCGACGATCAGCCCCATCACGAGAGTCAAAGCCTTCCTGTTTTTCGTGAGCATTTTATGTCTCCCAGATATACCTCATACCCCCCGTTTTCTTGCGGCGGTAGAGGTCTATTGGTTCCGTTCCTCGGTCTGGGTGAAAGCGTCGATCGCCGCCTTCCCAAGGCAAGTTGCCGAGGTCGAAGCCGAATCGGCGGCCGCGCATCTGGCTACGGCCGCGACATGCCGCATTAGAAATGCGGAAAGAAGTACTTGGTGCACTCTCTGTCACCGGCGCTTCCGTTACAGTAGAGGAAGAAGTGCGACTGCCCCGGCTGATCGCCCCACACAATCGTTGAGCCGCCCACACTGAGCGGAAACTCGTTCACCGTGCCGGAGCACGGGACTTCATCCGGTCCAACCGCTCGATCCACGCAAATCGCGGAATCGACGCAAGAGCACTCGGCGAATCCGCCAGTGTTTGGATCGAAATAAAAGGAAACGATTCCCCCGCCTGCCGCGCACAAGTCTGCAAGGTTGAAGGGGCAGGTCCTGAAAGATCCATCGTCCGGTGTCGTTGCTACGAGTTCACAAGGCATTATGCGACTGGCCGTCTGCTGGTTCCACTTATCCATGACTCGGGCACATGCCACGGGCGCGGCCCTGGGGCTGTCGCTGTCGCAGTCCATGGCCTCGCAGTAGGCGTTGCACAATCCATATGCGGCCCCGCTCTCCAGATCACACACCGTCGATTCCGTCTGTGCTAATGTTGGCGAGGTGATTAGTAGCAGCGCGACAAGCGCCGCCGGTGCGCCGATGGCGCATTTGAACCGTATTTTCATGAGCATCTCCCTCTATGTGGCGTTTGCCATCGGCTTGACGGCCGGCGCCGACCGGCTGCGTCAGTCCAGCCGGAAACACGCTAAGTTTTTATCAGTTCGTTGCCTCCCATTCGCGGCACCCCCAGATCAACCGGGTCTTGGTCGGGAATTTACCCATCCGCGCATCGTTTTCAGACAAGTAGTATACAATAAATTCGATTAAGATAAATACAAATATGACGAAACTGTTGGGATTTGGTCAAACAACGAACTCTCGCAGTTTCGCATGCGACCTGCGTATATTTATCTATTTACAATACACATATTATGGAAGGTTCATATTACACAATTCTTTCTACTCTTCAGTATTGAAAAAAATACTCACTTGGAAACTATTAAAATAATAAGGGTATAGAGCACGAGAAATTGGAGCGATCATTGAAGACATACGTGAACAAATGTGTTGATCGTCTTGTCAACTGCCTCGCGATCGTTCACATGTAGACCCCGGCCGCCTCAAAAATTGAGGGTAATCCGGCCAAGGATGGTACGTGCTGGAATATAAGGGCCGATGGAGGGTTCGTCCTCGAACTCCCGAAAGCTGTCGTCCTGATAATTGAACTCCTCGTTTAGCAGATTTTGCACCGACAGGCTGATGATTCCGTGCCGATTCGGAAGGCGGTAGCCAACCGCGGCATCGACGACGAAAAATGAATCGCTCCCGTCCGCCAATCCGATCGTGTTCGAAGAGCGGTCCACTTCCTGATCGACGTAGCTCGCGCTGACGCCGGCGAAAAAACCCGAGCGGTGGAAGTAGCGGACGCCGATGGGAACACTGATGGTTTCCACTTCGTCGGGAACAACGTCAAATTGCGTCGCCAACCCCAACTCGCTCTCGAAGCGGTCGTAAACGAACCCCGCACTCAACGCCAGCTCCGGAAGGGGAATCCAGTTCAGATAGGCACGATGCGACTGCTCCTTCCGTTCTTCAAAAACAAAGGTGCTGCCAGAGCGCACCGGTTCGTCGAGATCGCGCCAGGTACCCTCCACTCCGACGAACAGGTCATTTCCCAGGCGCCAATCGAAACCGCCACCATAACGCCAGGAGGTGGTCGCGTTGATGTCGTCGAAGAACTGGTTGAACCCCGCGACCTGGGTCGGCTCGATCGTCCGGTTCGCTGCGAGCGCCGGCTTGACAGTCCGAAACGCAGCGCCGCGGAAGCGAAGGGCAGGCGTGATGTGCCACTGGACACCGAATTTCGGATTGATTTTATCCACAGCGAGGTCTTCGCCGACCGGCTCATCCTGGGTATAGTCGTCGTAACTGACACCCGCCGTCCAGGTGACGGAGGCCGGGATTTTGATGTTGGCGTAGACGTAGCCTCGATAGTGTTTCAAGTCGCGATCCCTAATCTCCCGATTGGAATTGACAATAGGGGGCGTTGGAGGCGCCGGCGGAACAAACGTGAAGACAACGGTTTCTGTTTTGTCCACATAACGATCGAGATCGCTGAAAGCGAACCCAGCCGTCACATTGTAACGATCCCTTCGAAAAACGTACTGCGCCTCGGCTTGATATCCCTCATCGTCACGCAGGTCGTCCAAGGAAACCTCTGTAATGATGCCTGGCGGAGATGGCCGGAATTCCGACTGTGTCAACCGTCCCTCCCGGTCGCTGTATAT
>JBFGKR010000260.1:0-3796 GCA_041576575.1 Arenicellales bacterium
CCGCACATGCCGCTGCCGCCCACTGTCTGAAAGACGTTTTTAAACCTAAAGCTACCGTGGGAAAAATCGATCTCGCAACCGCTTAGAAAATTCAGTGCGACCGCGTCGACAACCAGCCTGTAGCCGTCACCATCGAGGGCGCTGTCGTACTCGGTTGCCTCCTCCGCATAGGTCATGCCATAGGCCATGCCGCTGCAGCCGCCGCCGGTCACAAAAAGACGAATACCGGCCACGTCGCTGTCGGCGGTCGCCATCAATTCGCTCATCTTCGCCTGGGCGGCCGGGGTTAACCGCACGTCATCGTCGGTGACGCTTGTCGTATAAACATTCTGCGCTACTTGGGACATCGTTAAATATGACTCCTGTGGCTCCGCCGATTATGATACCCTACTTCGAGGAATAGTTGAGTAATTTGCTTAGCTTATTGCTTGAGACCTGCCAGTGAAATCGCATATACCATACAGTTTATAAGTGAATGACACGCACCGTATACTGCCAAGTGTTGAAGCGGGACGCCGAAGGCCTCGATCGTCCGCCGCACCCGGGATCCCTGGGGCAACGTGTCTACGAGAACGTCTCCAAGGAAGGTTGGAGCAAATGGCTGGAAAGACTCACAACAATCATGAACGAAAACAGGCTGAGCACCGCGGATCGGGCGAGCATCGAGTTGATTGAACAGCATATGGTCGGTTTCCTCTTCGGAGAAGGCCACCTGGGGAAGCTACCGCCCGGGTTTACGCCGGCCGGACAGAAAAAATAGAAAAGCTCCGCTCGTAATGCCGGCGGCCTCGGCGTTGACGCTGCGATCGACGTGGCGGCGACTAACAGGCGGCGCAGTCGAACCTAGTTCTTCTTAGACCGACGTTTGCGCAGTGGCGCGCGACAACATCGAGCGCGCCCCTCGCACTGCAATGGAGACGGCCCGATGCCCTCCGAGAGGCGTCGTTGCGACCGTTACATGGGAGCCGTCGACGGGCGCCCGTGTGCCGAACGGAGTCTTCGTTGCCCCTTCCCGAATTTCCCCGGTCGGCCTGCTTACCTCCCACGACGACGCGCCTTCGACGTCTCGTACCGGCCAACCGGCAAAGCGGGTGCGACGGCTACGAGCGCTTGAAATCGCCCGGTCCCATGGGTGCTGGATTGTCCATTCCCGCCGGCAGATCCGCGGACGGGTTTTCAACCTCGATACCGAGAAATTCGGCTTTACTCTCCTCAGATTCGAAATAGATCTTCAGATCCCCATCGATTATGAACGGTGCGTTTTCAAGATCTTTGACGTCATTACCTGTAATCGGGTCTGTCGTTTCTACGATCATTACTCACCTCCGATTGCTCAGTCGTGATTCGGGTTTCGCAATCGCTTCAACGGCAAAACCCGATTTAGGCACAAACTCATTAACTATCATAGCATTTGGCCCTGATCATTGATCCAACGCAATAACGGAGGGCGATCCGCGGCATTACACGGATACGCCGCTTCAGGGATACGCACTCGTTGAGTGCGCCGGGGCCTCAGGCCAACGATACGCCTTGCCCACCCTGCCCGATTCGATTGAATCTACGGTGGTTCGCGATTGAGAGGCCACAGATCCAAACCCCGCAGCTCGGTAATTTTTTAACAATAAGTTTGGTACTCCTTCACAGATGCGCAATTTCCCAATAAGTATCGTGACCATGCACCGTGCGGTGTGGTTCTCGTTCTCTTTAGCACGGCTAACACGAAATCCTACGAGAGCCATGCCGAGCGGATGCATACAGGTAACGGTTTCTACGAAAGAAGAGAGGACAACGATCATGAAAGTCTTGCACTCGAGGCAGAACGGTTTTTTTTCGGTCGGTATCGGTCTCGTGCTGTTTGCGATGTTCGGCGCCGCGGGAGTTGGTCTAAATTCGATCAATCACGATGAAGAGCGTGTGGCCACCAAGCAGCAATTAGACGCTTCTCCGACAACGGCACAGGTTGCCGGGCAAAACTTTAAAAAATAGAGGCGCCGGTTTTTTCAATTCGAAAAGCGCCAAGATCATGGGGCCGGCAGCGGTCCCGTCGCGTTCTTGCTTTATACGTGGGCCCAACACCGGCTGGGACGCATAGCTCACTTTGCTGCATCGCGTACGTTGACGTTAGCGGATGTCGTCGCGATCAAGCCGAATGCACAGCGAGCGCCGGCAATCGCTTAGTTGACGTATGCCAGAACTCCATTCTGTCGAATTCGGTTGACAAACGCGGTCTGGAAAGCGGACAGTTCGTAGGATCACAACCCACACTCCAAAGGCTTCCCGAGGAGGAGGACGATGGTCCGAACTGTGCAGGGTACTGCCGTCGGCGCGTGGCACGCCACGGTGAGTCGTTCGATTTCGTTGCTTGCAGTCTTCTCCCTCGCGCTGGTTGCAGATCCAGTCACGTCGCGGGCCGACGAAGACAGTTCTCTCGGTATCCCAGGTGTACGCGGCGGGGTCGTGTCGACCAGCGAGCCGATCGCGGCGCAAGCGGGTGCCGAGGTGTTGCGCCGGGGCGGCAACGCCGTCGACGCAGCGGCTGCCGTGCAGTTCGTACTCAACGTCGTAGAGCCACAGTCGTCGGGCATCGGTGGCGGCGGCTTCATGATGATCCACCTAGCGCAAGACAAAAAGACGTTCATTGTGGATTCCCGTGAAACGGCGCCGGCGGCGGCAACGCCCGATATGTTCGTATCTCAGCCTTCCTTCGATCTTCGTTCCACCAGCGGTTACGCGGTCGGAGTACCCGGCACCTTGCTTGGGGTCGCCACCGCGCTCGAGCGATGGGGGACCATCTCTCTGGCCGAGGCGATGTCTCCCGCCATCGACCTCGCAAAAAATGGATTTCCCGTGAGCGCGCGTCTCGCAGAAAGTATATTGTCCCCGCGCCTCCAGAGCGATCGGGGAGATCCGGCCTACGACGAGGCGCGGAGGATTTTTATTCCGGGTGGCGAGGCGAAGGTCGAGGGCGATCTGCTGAGGCAGCCGGACCTTGCGAAGACATTCAGAATAATCGCAAACTTCGGTCCGATCGCGTTTTACCAGGGGTCCATCGCGGAAGCCATCGTTTCCGCGCAGTCGGCCACGCGGTCGTCCAATCCCGATGGAGTGGGCCGTATGGTCCCGGCCGATCTGGAGAATTATCGAGTCGTCATCCGAGAACCCGTGGAAGACCGCTACCGGGGGTTTCGCATCGTGTCCATGCCCCCTCCGTCGTCCGGCGGACTCACCGTCATCCATATGCTCAAGCTTCTTGAGCGGTTTCCGCTTGGTGACGCAAAGCGTGGGTTTGGTTTCGGTTCCATCAAGACTTTACACGTCGCGATCGAGGCCGGGCGACTGGCCTTCGCCGACCGCGCAGTGTGGATGGGCGATGCGGACTTTGTGGACGTGCCCGCGGCGGGTCTGGTCAGCGACGAATATACCGCCCTCCGCAGCGCCTTGATCGATCCCCTCCGTCGGCAAGCGCTGGTGGAAGCGGACGATCCGATGCCCTATGAGGGCGACGCAACGAAGCAGATCAGGCAGCTTTCGGGAGCGGGTTATCCAGACGAAGAGGGGATCAATACCACACATTTCACCGTGGTGGACCGCGACGGCAACATCGTCACATACACCAGCACCATAGAATCCGCCTGGGGCACGGGCCTGATGGCGCCGGGCTATGGATTTCTGCTGAACAATGAGTTGACGGATTTCAATCGCGTTCCCGCGTTCAACCCCGACCCCGACGACTTCGACCCAGGGGCCAACGATGCCGAGCCGGGTAAACGCCCCCGCAGCAGCATGGCGCCGACGA
>JBFGKR010000261.1:0-3789 GCA_041576575.1 Arenicellales bacterium
CTACTGGATGGTTGCCTTGTGGATGAATTTCGCCACCACGATCAACGTGTCCTTGCACTGGTTGAAGCAACGGCCGCTCCTCGCCATCGCGTTCGGCGCTCTCGGCGGACCGTTGGCGTATTTCGCCGGCGCCAAACTGGGCGCGGTGACGATGTCCAACCCGGCTGCGGCGCTCGCCGCCGTCGGCGTCGTGTGGGCGTTGGCCATGCCGCTGTTGCTGATCATCGCGGACCGGTTCAACGGCACACTGCATCGGAATCGGGTGCCGGGGGCGAGCTGTGTTTGATGTGACGGCTTGGCTGTGGGCGCTCGCCGCGGTCCTGGCGTCTGCGGCAGCTGCTTGGCTCGTCAGTGTGTGGAAGAGGGACGTCAGCATCGTCGACGGCCTCTGGTCGTTGATGTTCCTGCTCGCGGTCGTCGTCTACACAGCGCTTTGCTCGGATATCGGCCCGCGCGTGTCCTTGGTGTGGGTGTTGCTGCTCATCTGGTCGCTGCGTTTGAGCCTCTACATCACGTGGCGCAACTGGGGCGAGCCCGAAGACCCTAGATATCAAGCATTACGCCGCAATCATGCACCGAATTTTCCATTCAAAAGCCTGTATATCGTATTCGGTCTGCAGGCCGTGCTCGCGTGGTCGATCGCAACGCCGTTGCCGATCGCCGTGAGCAGCTCCAGCCCCCTGGGGCCGTGGGAAGTCTTCGGTGTCGTGCTTTGGATGGTGGGGATGGTATTTCAGGTTGTCGGCGACCTGCAACTCGCACGCTTCAAATCCGACCCGCGCAATCGCGGCAAGGTTCTGGATCGGGGTCTGTGGCGATACACCCGCCACCCGAATTACTTTGGCGAGGCGTGCGTTTGGTGGGGGTTCTATTTAATCGCGGTCGGCGCCGGCGGCTGGTGGACCATCTTTGCGCCGATGCTGATCACCTATCTGCTGCTGAGAGTCTCCGGTGTCGCATTGCTCGAGAGAGATCTCAAGGAGCGAAAGCCCGCTTATCGGGAGTATTGCGCACGGACGAACGCCTTCCTGCCCGGACCGCGTAAACGCTCGGCGGCTGCGGGCACCGAGGCAACACGATGAAGAAGTTCCTTATATTTGGCGTATCCGCGTTTTTCCTGAACGCGGCGCCCGCGAGCACCGAACGCGCGAAGGAATGGCGATTCGACGTGTATCTGGACGACAGAAAGGTCGGTTACCACAACTTTCGCCTCGAAGAGACCGGGGATCGATATTCCGTTGTTTCCGACGCACACCTTAACGTCAAATTCCTGTTCTTCAACGCCTACCGATACCGACACACGAATCGGGAAGTTTGGCGTGACGGGTGCCTGCAGAGTCTGGAATCCCGGACTGACGACAACGGCGAACCCTTTCAAGTAAACGCGCAAAGACGCGGCGAGAAACTGATCGTCGAGTCGTCCACCCGGGCGCAACTGCTGTCGGGTTGCGTAAAAAGCTTCGCCTACTGGGATCCGACGTCGCTCGAGGCCGACAAGCTGTTGAACGCGCAGACCGGCGAACACCTGAACGTGACGTTGCAGGATATGGGGGACGATCGGCTCGCGGTCCGCGGTAACAGCGTGCCGGCGCGGCGCTTTCGCCTCACGGCGCGTGACCGGACCATAGATCTTTGGTATTCACCGCAACGCCAATGGTTGGCATTGGAATCCCGCACAAACGGCGGCCGCCTGCGTTATCAAATACGATAAAAAAGACGATCTGACAGCGATGCGCCGACTGATTTCTCTACTGTTGACCGGCTTACTGTTGCCGGCTTGCGGCAACGTCCCCGAGCAGCCGCTGCCGACGGTGAAACGCGTTGAAATGGCGCGCTTCATGGGCGATTGGTATGTCATCGCGTCGATTCCCACCTTTCTGGAGCGAGACGCCTACGACGCGATGGAAACGTACAGGCTGGCTGAAAACGGCGCGGTACAGAGCACGTTCCGCTTCCGCGACGGTGGGTTTGAGGGCGCGGTAAAACGCTACCACTCCACAGCTTATGTGAAGGATGCGCGGAGCAACGCGGTTTGGGAGGTGCAGTTCGTCTGGCCGCTCAGGGCCGAGTATCGCGTCATGTACCTGGCGCCCGACTACTCGGTAACGATTATCGGACGAATGCGGCGGGACTACGTGTGGATCATGGCGCGCAGCCCGCGGATCGCGGACAGCGAATACGACCGGTTGGTGCGAAGGGTAGCCGACGCCGGCTACGACGTCAGCAAGTTGCGGAAAGTGCGGCAGCGCCGACTGGAGACGTCGCTGTGAGGCGCGCGCGCAGCGTGCGGCGCCGCCATCACCCCCGCGCCGATGCCGTTTTCGCGGTAAACGAAGCGGACGTTCTCCGCGTGGGACGGACGCGACGATGAAGATCGCCGTCATCGGTACCGGGATCGCCGGAAACGTTGTCGCGCGGGCTCTGTGCCGCGAACACGACATTACCGTCTTCGAAGCAAACAATTATGTCGGCGGGCATACCCAGACGCATGATGTCGAATCGCGCGGCGTTCGCTATGCCGTCGACAGCGGTTTTATCGTGTTCAATCGCCAAACGTACCCCGAATTCACCAAACTGCTTCGGGAACTGGGTGTCGTCGAGCAGAACAGCCCCATGAGCTTCAGCGTCAAGTGCGCGCGCAGCGGCTTGGAGTACAACGGCAATAATTTGAATACCCTTTTCGCCCAGCGCCGGAACTTGCTGTCCGCGCGCTTTCACCGAATGTTGCGAGATATCGTACGATTCAATCGCGAAGCGCCGTCGTTGTTGCTGCACAGTGACGACTCACTCACTTTGAGCCGTTATCTGGAGCAAGAACGTTACAGCCGCATATTTGTCGATAAATACCTGATTCCCATGGGTGCGGCAATCTGGTCGACGGACCCGCGGCGCATGCGCGAATTTCCCGCCCGCTATTTCGTACGCTTCTTCCATAACCACGGACTGTTATCCGTGCACGATCGCCCCCAATGGTGCGTGGTCAAAGGCGGTTCCGAGAGGTATGTAGCGAGCCTGATCGCGCCCTTTCGACAGCGCATCCGCCTGAACACGCCGGTCGTGGGCGTACGGCGGCTCACCGACAAGGTCGTGCTCCAAACCGCCTCGGGGGATACCCAAGTTTTCGATCACGTGTTCATTGCCACCCACAGCGATCAAGCGTTGCGGATGCTCGAGGACGCGTCAACCTTGGAGCGCTCGATCTTGGGAGCCATTCCCTATCAGACGAACGAGGCCGTATTGCACACCGACAGTTCACTATTGCCGTGTAAACGCCGGGCTTGGGCGGCGTGGAACTATCGCATCCCGCGTGAAGAACGCGCGCCGGTGTCCGTGACCTACAACATGAATATCCTTCAGGGTCTCCAAGCGCCGGAGAATTTTCTCGTCACGCTCAACGACGCTGGTCACATCGATCCCGCACGCGTCATCAAGAGGATGCGCTACGCACATCCCCTCTACAGCCCCGCCGGCGTGGCCGCGCAACAGAAACATGATCTGATCAACGGAGCACGCCGCACCTATTATTGCGGTGCATACTGGGGCTTTGGTTTTCACGAAGACGGCGTGGTCAGCGCACACAAAGCGCTGACCCATTTTCACAAGATTCACCCCGATGCACAGTTGCCTCTACGCAGGGCGGGTTAGACACCGGCGTCAGCGCCCGGCGCCCCATTCGTTTGAGTATCGTTTGTTCATGCTCTATCTCGATCTCGAGGAGCTCCCGCACCTATTTCAGGATCGTTGGTTTTGGTCGGCGGCGCGCCCGAACGTGGCGTGGTTCAAACGGTC
>JBFGKR010000262.1:0-3785 GCA_041576575.1 Arenicellales bacterium
CCAGTAATAAAGATATATTTCGCCATGCGTGCTTGTTTTTGAAGGCGGCAGAACGCCGCCCCGGACGGGCGGACAGCTTACCAAAGGCCGCCGTCTTCTACAAATTTAATCGGTCCTCTCGGCTTGTATGGCGCGGATCTCGATTGCGATGCCCGCCTCCCCGGGGCGCGCGACATACGGTTCGCAATACCAGTAGCCCCCTACCGCGGCGATTTCGTCGTTCATGTAGATAAGCGGAATACGCCCCCTCACCCAAGGCGGTACGCGATGCTGTTGAAGTAATTTCTTCAACGCATTGTGGTGATGTCGATTGGGCAGGCGGCATCGCTCGCCCCCACGACGCCAACGAATGGTCGTCGACGACTGGATACGATCGCGGGCCAAACCGTCTCCACGCACCCGCACCGGCACCAGTTGCACCTTCAATTCCGGGATCGACATCGGCGCGCGCAGGTCCCACGTCCTGGCCCTCGGATTCATCTCCGCGTCGGCTCCTTGCAGTACGTACAACCAATCGTCGTATCTGCGTATCGCAGTGTGAGACCATTGCAGGGACGCCGTCGAAGGAGGGGCCTCCCGCAAGAATTCAGCGACCAGCAGGTCCAGCTGCCGGTGCGTCGGCCGCTCGAGCCCTCGAAGACGAAACCAATAATTTAGGAAATTGTACAATCGCTGCCGGGACAAGCTTAGAAGCGGCGACAGTCGTAGTTGAAACCCCTGCCCCGACAACGGGTCTGTCGGCTTCTCTTGGATTCGTGCCAAATCCTCGACCGCCACCTCGTCCAAAAGCGCTTGCGTTTGTTCCATACGAATCGCGGTGCCGGCGAGAACGTCGTCGACCGCCGGCCAGCGCTCCTTGAGCTTGGGGAGGATGCGATTTCGGATTAGGTTTCTAGAGAATTTCAGTTCGTAATTTGAAACATCCTCGATCCATTCCAATCGATGTTTGCTTGCGTAGGCCTGGATCTCCCGGCGCGGGTGTCGCAACAGCGGCCGAACGAGGCGATACTTACCCATGTCGACGATGGGGCTCATTGCCGAGAGTCCGCGGGTGCCGGAGCCGCGCAGCAGGTTGAGCAACACGGTTTCGGCCTGATCGTCGCGATGATGCGCCAACACCAGAGCATCACCGGCCCGCATGCGGTCCTCGAACCAACGGTAACGCGCCTTGCGTGCGCGCGCCTCCGGACCAAGTCGGTCGCACACAGAAATTTTCAGGCGCTGGGTGGTAAATTGTACCGACCACTCGTTACACACACGCTCGCAAAAGTCCTGCCACTTGTCCGCATCGCGATGCATTCCGTGGTGGGCGTGCAGTGCCGTTAATTCGATATCGGACGCATTGCGCAGTGCACAAAGAAGGTGCAGTAAGACGACGGAATCGAGGCCGCCGCTCAGGCCCACCGCAATGGAGGCGTCGGCGGCTAGATCGAGCGTCGTGAAAACAGTTCGGTGAAAAACTTCGGCGCTTAATTCGCGGCCGTCGTTGTTGCCCGAATCGGTCATCCCTGCTTTTGATATCTACCGTATCCCATTAATCGTTCGTATCGTCGCGCCAGTAAATCATCCATCGACAACTGAGCCAGTTCTTTGACATGAGCGGAAAGTGCCCGTTTTAACGTACGCGACATCTTGTCAACGTCTCGGTGCGCACCCCCCAACGGTTCCGGCACGACTTCGTCGACGAAACCGAGTCTCTGCAAGCGCTCGGCAGTCATGCCTAAGGCTTCGGCGGCCTCGGGGGCCCGCTCCGAGTTCTTCCAGAGTATGGAAGCGCACCCCTCAGGAGAGATCACCGAATACGTTGCGTACTGTAACATCAACAGTCGATCGCACACTCCGATCGCCAGTGCCCCGCCGGATCCACCTTCACCTATAACGGCAGAAACTATTGGGACCCGCAGCTCCGCCATGGTGTAGAGATTACGCGCGATAGCTTCGCTCTGTCCGCGTTCCTCGGCGCCCACACCAGGATACGCGCCCGGGGTGTCTATGAAAGTAATTATCGGAAGCTGGAAACGCTCCGCGAGACGCATCAAGCGCAGCGCCTTACGATAGCCTTCCGGCCTCGGCATTCCAAAATTTCGATAAACCTTCTGATTGGTGTCTCGTCCTTTTTGGTGCCCGAGCAACATGACGGCGCGATCTCCGAGCTTCGCGACGCCGCCCACGACGGCGTGATCATCGGCAAACATACGGTCGCCATGGAGTTCCTGGAAGCCTTCAAAAATTCTCGGAAAATAATCGAGGGGATAAGGCCGTTGCGGATGACGGGCCAACTGCGAAATCTGCCACGGCGTGAGCGACGCGAAGATGGCTTCCGTGAGCTTTTCACTCTTCTTCTGCAGGCGCGCGATTTCATCGCTGATATTGATTTCGTCACCCACGCCGACGCGACGAAGTTCGTCAATCTTTGCCTCCAATTCGGCAACCGGCTGCTCGAAATCCAAAAAATTCAGGTCCATGAAAATATACTACACGGGTCAGTGCCGGGTTTGCAAAACACAAATGCCGTCGTGCCGAAACTACATCGCGGACAGCGCTGTGTTGTTGGCGACAACTGCTGCGGGCCGATAAATCAAGCGTACACACCGGTCACCAACTACGTGTTCGAGTTCATCGAGCAGCTGTGTAGTCGGCGCTACGCGCCAGCGCTGCCCGGCGGGAAGGACAACCTCTGCAGAGGATGTTGCATATTTAAATACCACCCCACACTGTCCACTCTCCGCACTAGAGAGCATGCTCTGCAGGCGCTCCAACAGTTTTCGACCCAATATCATGTGTTCCGCATTTAAACGGATGACGAGATTAGAGGCGAATCGTAGACGTGCCTCTTCGATGTCATAGATGGATTCCGCTGCCATCTTAAACCCGCTCGTGTATTCATCTACGCTTACGGTTCCGCGCACGAGCAATAATTTGTCTTTTCGAAGCTTTTCGCGGCGTTCGGAAAATAATTCCGAAAACACCGCGAGTTCCAATCTTCCGGTCTTGTCGTCCAGAGTGACGAACGCCATGCGGTCCCCGCGACGCGTGTGCATGACTCGCAATCCCACGACCAGGCCCGCAACAGTCACCTCTCTATTGTCTGATGGTTTAAGCTCCGCGAGTTCAGCGTCGACGAGCTGCCTCAATTCGTCCCTGTAACCGTCGATGGGGTGACCGCTGAGGTACAATCCCAGGGTCTCCTTTCCCCGGCCAATGTCTGTTCCTGGCTCCACGCCGGCACCTCGCTGTAGCTCCGCACTACGTGCTGTGGCGCCGAAACTCCGAACATGTCCTCTTGTCCGGCGCTGCGATTACTGGATTGCTGTCCCGCGACTTCCAGGGCCGTCGACAGACTCGCAATCAAACTTGCGCGATGCGTTCCCAGGCCGTCGAGAGCGCCTGCCTTAATCAACTGCTCAAGCGCCCTTCGGTTTACGCGTTTCAAGTCGACACGTTCGCACAGGTCGAATAAATCCCGAAATGCATCACCTCCTCGTCGCGCTTCTACGATGGCTTCGATCACCGAACGCCCTATACCTTTGACCGCGCCCAGCCCATAAAGAATGGTGTGCTCGTCCGCGGCTTCGAAAGCATAGCGACAACAGTTAATGTCGGGACTAAGGACCTCGAGGTCCACGGCGCGGCATTCGGCAATCAAGGTAACCACCTTGTCGGTATGCTCCATGTCCGCAGACAGAGCTGCGGCCATGAACGCCGCTGGATAGTGGGCTTTGAGCCATGCAGTTTGATAACTGATGAGTGCATAGGCCGCAGAATGCGACTTGTTGAATCCGTAG
>JBFGKR010000263.1:0-3758 GCA_041576575.1 Arenicellales bacterium
GTTTACACAATGTCAAGAGAGAATGTCGAGACCCGCGCGCGAATCCTGGATGCGACTGTCCGCGTGCTCGAAAAGCACGGGGGCCGCGGCGTCCGTATGGGGGATATTGCCAAGGCGGCTGGGATCTCCCGCCAGGCGGTCTACCTGCACTTCGCATCTCGCGCGGAACTGCTGGTGGCGGCGACGAAGCATCTGGACGAGGTGTTGGAATTGGATCGTCGGCTCGCGCCATCACGAGCGGCAACGTCCGGCGTCGAACGCCTGGAGCTATATATCGATTTTTGGGGGCACTACATTCCAGAAATCTACGGCGTCGCCAAAGCGCTTCTCCTGGCGCAGGACACCGACGAAGCGGCGGCAGCGGCGTGGGACGACCGAATGCGGGCCATGCGAGACGGTTGTCGCGCGGCAATTCAAGCGCTGCACGCAGATGGCAGGCTGGCCACGGAATGGACGCCCGACAGAGCCACCGATGCTTTGTGGACGCTGCTCTTGGTGCCGAACTGGGAAACCCTCACCCGCGAATGCGGTTGGTCGACACGACAGTACATTCGATGGATAAAGACCGTGGCGAAGCGAACCTTTGTCGATGAGACAGAGTGACATGGACGAAATGCTGAGCGACTGTCTCTTGATGCGAACCCCCGACATTTGATTACCATTCGCGACGGTTGTCATTCCACGAGTAATTGGTTGACGAAAAAATATACGGAGTACGATTGGCGTCCGCTGTTGACCGGGGGACGGCGGTTCGATTACAGAGCAGAGACTGTAATTTGTTGCGGTGCGGCCAAGCACGACGTACGGCCACGTGTGGCTTTTCGAGCGCCGGATAGCTATTAATCCGCACATGCAAATGCGAACGCGTCCCGGACGTGTCATTGGCGTCTACGCGTAAAGGCAGGGGGATAATCGCTTGCTCTTGAGGTGCCGCCGAGTGTATTCGATTAATTGTTGACGGTTATCAGGAGGTGAATGAAGTACGAGAGAGGTTTCGAGTTCTCGAGAAGTCGTAAAGTCGACCAGCGGGGAATGCTGCGCAACATGCGATGATTGCTTATGTTTCGGGGTAAACTAGAAAATTCGAGGAGGCGATTGCTACGGATAAGAGCTCATCGATTACTTACGGTATTAACGTCGCCTAACCATCGATGGTGAGTACTACTCGGTTACGGGAACGCAAGGAGATACCGGTACCACAGGAATCCACGCCAGCGTCTAAACCGGAGCCCCATACATCCCGACGGCGACGGCACTATATCGAAAATAGGAGAGCATGGTAACGCTCGTGGGACAAGAAGCGGAAGAATTTGATTGTAAGGATATCGGTGGCTGCAAATGGAAGCGGGGCCGTATGCATACGTTGTCTCCGTCGCCGAAATGGTCGGGTTGTAAAGCGGAAGAGGGCAAGCGTCTAGTCAAGCTCCAAGGCGCCACAAATTGGCCTCTCAAAGTTGAAAGTAAGTATAAATAGAGGGCAGCCGGAAACAATAAGAATGGCGCCGATTGGACGTCGACAAATCCTAACCGATGGCCTGTGACTTACTCTTGCGCTTGCAAGGACGCAAAGAGCGAGAAACAAGGCGGTGGTGCATGGGGTCTCGTATCGAACGGAAAATTTCGGGTCATCGAGTGACGCCGGGCTCAAGGATTGGCGCCATCAAGGTGGCGGCGAAGGTAATCCAGTATGCTGGGGACGTCACCCACGTCCTCCAGTGCGTGGCCGGCGCGCGGTATTACTATCAGTTCGACGTTAACCCCGGCATCCTTCAGCGCTGCGCTCAGGCGCCAGCTGTGTGAAGCCGGTACACGGGTGTCGTGCTCGCCATGCAGCAACAGTGCGGGCGCCTTCATTCGATTGACCGCGTGCAGCGGTGAACGGGGCTTGAGTCCGGCGCCTCGCCCGCACACATCGCGCACGTAGTCGACAATGCCCGGCACCGACGTCGTCTTCTGCCACGCGGCGAGATCGCTGGGCGCAGCGAGAGCGACGACCGCCCGCACCGGCGCGGCCAGGGCGTTGGCGAGCAACGCCACCTGTCCACCCTGAGAATAGCCGATCAGGACGACGCGGCGCGCATCGACGTCCGGTCGTGACGCGAGCCAGTGGACGGCCTTGACCACATCGCTTGGTTGTTTCAATCCGCAGTCGTCCTCGCCTCCGGTCTCCGGCCAGCCACGCAGGCTCAGCGCCAGCGACACGAATCCCGCTTGCTGAAAGCGTGCTGCAAACGCCGCGACCAATGCGGCCCCCGTAGATCCGTACGGCGCCCACCCATGCAGGACGACTACCGCCGGCGACGGCTGCTTGGACACCGGAGGCCGATACAGCAGACCGAACTGCGTCAAGTCGTCGCTCGCAATCAGCGCCCGCTCGACTGTGTAGTCCAGTTCCGCTGCCAGATTGGCCGTAGGTGCCAGACTCAATATCAATGCGATCTGCAGCGTGCGCCGGTGCCGGACCGGCCATCGAGGTTTGCCGGAAGCGCGTCTGAACAATCTCTTCCTCTGGCAGAGCGCCGTGCGGTGTAAGATGCCGTGTCACCGCACCGGATGATGGCGCAGCGTATTAAGCGGTCTCCTGGGACAGGAATTCGATCAGACGCTCGACATTAACGCCGAAGTCGTTGAACACGACAACGCCGCGCGGATCGATGAGGATCATCCAAGGCGTGCCCCCGGTACGGTAGTTGCGCATGGTAGACGGTCGGTGGTCGCCGTCCGGATCACCGGCCTCGTGTCCCATAATCATCGGGAGTTCGTATTGGAGCTGAATCTTCCTGACCTTGTCCTGGGTATTGGTGCCGAACCCCTCAAACGTGGTTTGAATGCCGACCACGGTCACGCGCGGGTGGTCGACGAACGCGTCCGCGATTCTCTTGAGCGCCGGGAAGCCGTGTGAGTGACAGCCCGGACACCAGTCCTGCCAGCACTTCAAGAACACCCAGTTGCCGCGCGCGGCGGCGAGATCAAAGCTGGTCGGCGCACCGTTCCGGTCGATCCAATAGTTTATCTCCAGCTCCGGTGCGGACCGTCCCACAATTCCGTAGTCACGTCGCGCCAGCGCGGTAAAGGGTAGGCACGCGGCGGCCGCGCCGTACAGCCCGCTCTTTACGAAGCGGCGCCGGGAAAACCGGTTAGGGGTTGCGGCAACGGTGTTCATGTACGTATAGACTGAGTCAGGCCGAGAAAATTCCAACCGTTGTCCGCCTCGTCTCTGACCGGCTATACGGAAGCATTCGCGGCCTATGGTTTTAACGACTGCAATCGAGGAGACGCCGCTACACCGAAAACAGGCGTTTCGCAGCTCGACTTGGACACGCTTCCTGCATTTGCCCGCAGTGTTGTGTTTGTGGTTCCCAACATTGGAAGACCACTCAGCAAGATCCGGTGCATCGTGCAGCACGCCGTGCCATCATCGGTCCGTGCCGGCCGGTCGCATCTCAACCGCGAGATAATGACGCGGTGTGTTGAGTTCGGGACACTGGACGATGGATTCGAACTGTACGCTCAGGAGCCATCGGGTTGACCGAGCTTTCTATTTTTTCTTCAAAAATTCTGCGAAGAACAAGATAAGCTCAACCGCAGCAATATATTTCCGGCAAAATCTTGTTTCGAAGGACTCGGCGGAAAACTGCGGCAACCACAAACGCCTATGGCTACGTGAAGTCTGTGAAGTTCTTTACTATACCTCTTTCAGAGAGTAATCACCTGATCCGGCATATTCCCCGACAAGGCTTTATACAGGTTGGGGAAAC
>JBFGKR010000264.1:0-3742 GCA_041576575.1 Arenicellales bacterium
CGATCAAACGCAGCACCGCGCCACCGCGTTTCAGCACCGGCAATGCATCGGCCGGGTAGTGGTCGAACGCCGGTTCGGTTTCCTCGAACTTCCGGGGAAGCGCCAGCCAAGACTGAATCCCGTGCAAACTCGGACCCTTGACGCGCTCCTCGGCAGCCGAGCGTTCCGAATGTACGATCCCCCGGCCCGCCGTCATCCAATTCACCGCCCCGGCTTCGATGGGCTGCACACATCCCAAACTGTCTCGATGCGTGATCTGCCCTTCGAATAGATAGGTGACGGTTGAAATGCCGATGTGCGGGTGCGGTCGAACGTCGATGCCTGCGCCGGGCTTGAATTGCGTGGGGCCGAAATGATCAAAGAAAATAAACGGCCCCACCATCCGCCGCCTACCCGACGGCAGAACACGCCGTACTTCAAAACCACCGAGGTCCCGCGCCCTGGGTTCAATGAAGAGAACGCCGGTTTTCGCGTTGTCCTCGCAAAGCGGTTCGTGACAAGGCTGCCAGCTCATCGTACCCACCGTTTCGAGTGTTGCATTCTCGCACCACGCCAGTAATCGTTCAATCCAATATTCTCCGTTCTCAACAGCGCTCAGCCTGCGGCGCGCTCAAGGCTCGCCGATACGTGTTTCTGCGCCACCGTCATATAGTTGACGACGTCTATCTTGGTGAAGTGGAACCGCTTGGTAATCGGGTTGATGCGCACCCCCTTGTGATCAACGATTCTGAAGCCGCTGTCGAAGAATAGTTTCTTGATCTCCTCCGGCCGCCTGAAGTTTTTCCATCGATGCGTACCCCGTGGAAGCCAGCGGAGAATGTACTCAGCTCCGACGATTGCAAATAGGAAAGACAAGAAAGTTCGATTTATCGTCGCGACTACCATGTAGCCGTTTGCACGCACCAGGTCGCAGCACGCGCGCATGAAATCGGACAGTTTTGCGACGTGCTCGACGACTTCCATATTCAGCACCACATCGAATTGCGCGCCTTCTGCCACCAAGGTTTCGGCCGTGGCGATGCGGTAATCGATGTTCAAGTGCCGGCGTTGAGCGTGGAGCTGCGCGATACGCACATTCTTCTCCACCACGTCTACTCCGCAGACCCGGGCGCCCAACCCTGTCATGGACTCGCTCAGTATTCCCCCGCCGCAACCGATGTCGAGCACGTCCAGTCCCACGAGGGGCGTTTCGTCCAGAGGATTCCGCGAGTACCGTCGGCTCAAGACGTTACGCAGGTACTCGACCCGAAACCGGTTCAGCCGATGCAGGGGCCAAAAAGGGCCCTGCCGATCCCACCACAAATCGGCCAGACGCTCGTAGTGCGCGACTTCCCGCGGGTCGACCGTCGAGTCGCGGGCGATTTCTTGGTTGTCCATGGAACGCCTTCTCGTTGATTGTGCAATGGCGTGATGCCTAGAACGAGTGTCGCGCCAAATCCGACCCGCCGCAAACTGTAAACGGATCGCCGGTGGCGCAACGATGAAACTCCCATGCTTCCCTACCCGCTCGTGGATAGTGCACCCGGGCGATGCGCCCCCGCTCTACACGTTGCGCGATGAGGCCGGCCGCTTCGACCCGAACATCGAGATCAGATCGGGTGAATCCCAGTGGCGCCGCCTGACGAAGGGCGCGCCAGGGATCCCCGGTTATGACGGCGGGATCCCTGGTGCAATGTGCGTGTCAGGCGATCTTGATCTTCTTCGGCTGGGACTCCTCAACCTTCGGCAATCGCAAACTCAGCACACCATTCGCCACATTGGCCTCGATACGCTCCTGATCTATTTCGCTGGAAAGCCGAAAGCTTCGGCTGAAATGGCCCACGTTGTATTCCGTGTAAACCGGTTTGAGGTTTTTGTACTTCTCGAAGTCGATGTGTCCTTCTATCGTCAACTCGTTTTTCTCCAGATTTACCGAAATATCCTTTTTCTCCACGCCGGGCATCTCCATGACGACCACCAGAGCGTCGCTGTTCTCGTAGATATCGGTGTAGGGAACGTAGTACTTGCCGGGAACTGTTTTCTCTTTCTCCGGCTCGAGTTCGCGCTTTGCTTGCACTTCCAAATCTCGCTCAGCCATTTCGACCTCCTGCATTCTGTATGTTTCTATGGCTCAATTAAGTCATTGCACGCTAATGGACCGGGGTTTTTCGCTCTCAGCCGGAGGCACGTGAAGGGCGAGAACCCCATCGCGATACTCCGCCTTAACCTCGTCGACGTCGATTTGAAACGGAGTCGTCAGCGTGCGGTCGAAGTGGCCGATCTCCCTCTCCCGCCTGTGCACGCTCACGCCTTCTCCATAGTCTCGCGTCTTCTTACCCACCAAGCGCACCTGATTCTTGTGAATCTTGACGTCGATGTCGTCGCGGGCGACGCCCGGCAACTCGGCGACGACCACGTAACCGCCCTCGTCCTGAAATACATTGATTGGTGGAAACGATCCTCGACTGCTGGTGCCTACACCAAACCAATCGCTGCTCATAGCGGTGTCCAAGGCCCGCTGCAGACCCAACAGGGGATCAAACGGATTTGACAACGTGTTGGCCATAACTGATTTCTCCTTCTCGCTGTGACATTAGCTTCGAGACTTGGATATGAGGGCCGCGGACACTTTTTCAAGACCTGAGGAAGCGCCGATTTGTCCGGGCACGAAGACAGGATTCGGATATGCCGGGGCGGTTTTTCGGCGGCTTCCGCCGGCCGGCGGGCCCTTGAGAAATGTAAATCGGGACCGTGATTGGAACCGTGCGGCCAAGAACCGCAGCGGGCGCTGACAAATTGTTGACGCCCCGTGTAAGCTATTCCACACGCGCGCTACGGCCCCATCAACAAGCTAGACCTTTAGCACGGCACGGTGTTCACCATTCAACAACTCTACGAGAGATTGACGGACGAGGAGGATGCGCGGATCTGCAAAGATATCCCGGACGAAGCCTGCGCCGAGGTACCGTCCAATTTCTTGTTGATCTTATTCTCGCAGTTTCTGACCAAGCTCGGCGACGCAATCGCGAGCCCCAAGGTTGTGCTTCCTTGGGTGCTGAATGCAATCTCGTCGCCCCTCTATCTAGTCGCCTTTTTAGTGCCAATTCGCGAAGCCGGCTCTTTGGTTCCTCAATTGATCATCGCTAGCTACGTGCGTCGACTGCCGCTGCGGAAATGGGCCTGGGTCGCCGGCAGCGCAGTCCAGGCTGTTACGCTCTTCGCCATGGGTTTGGTCGCGATCCTCTTCCAAGGAGCTCTCGCAGGCTGGCTACTCTTAATGCTGCTGGTCTTGTTCAGCCTCGCGCGAGGCGCCTGTTCTGTGGCGTCGAAAGACGTGACCGGCAAAACCATCCCAAAGACAAAACGCGGTCAGTTGACCGGATGGAGCGCGAGCGCCGCCGGCTTCGTCTCCATGGGAATCGGCCTGGGCATACTGTTCTCGACGCAACCGGTCAGTTCGCCACTTTTGTTCGGAGTCATCATCATGCTCGCAGGTCTACTCTGGGTAACCGCAGCCATCGCCTACGGTCGTATCCAAGAGGTCGCCGGAGCCACAGAAGGAGGAGGCAACGCCCTCGACGAGGCCATCGAACGCTTGGATATTCTTCGCACGGATCGGGCATTTCGTCGCTTCGTCTTGACACGCTCACTTCTCCTTTGCTCCGCGCTCACGGCCCCGTTTTTTGTCTCCTTGGCGCAGCAACGTCTGGGGTCACCCACCTATCTGCTGGGCTTGTTTATCGCGGCATCCGGACTCGCCAGC
>JBFGKR010000265.1:0-3736 GCA_041576575.1 Arenicellales bacterium
GCGTAGACACGTTAATATTTCGTGAGGGGGAGACGCTAGACCAGGCAGTTGCGTTTCCTATATCCCTGAATCATTCCCAGAAAATACCCCACGTTCATTTGTTGCCGGAATGACAAATTCGGACCTTTCGTCGCGGTCTGGAGCAGGTATCTACCCGCCGCGCGAACAGTCTGCAGAAAAAGGAAAAGTGGAACACCGCCAAGCGTGCGCGGATAAAAATTGGTGTCCAACTGAGCATTTTGAAATCCGGCGTTAAAGTGCAGCGTTCGAAAAAACTTTTTTTCGAGTTGATAAGGCAGGATTCTGTGCCGCACGACCGCGTTCGGTTCGTAGTAGATCCGCCCACCGGCTTCGGCGAGGCGACGAAAATAATCGGTCTCTTCGCCCTTGAACAGTTCCTCCCGTTTCCGCCCTTCCCCTTTTCGACCCATGCGGGTATCGAATACGCCCACCTTGTCGATCATCGTACGGCGGACCGCCATGTTGCCGCCAAAGGGGAATTTCTTGATGCCATCCATATAAAAGCCTTCGTCGCCGAAATCGCGCTGACCGAGAAACCCGTACATCTCTGGTTGAATCCACTTCGGAATCGGACGAGGGCTCTCGACTCGGATTCTGCCGCCCACGGCGTCGCTTCGCCGTGCACGGAAACCGTCGCACATGAAACGCAACCACTGCGGTTCCACCAGAATATCGTCGTCGATAAATGCTACGTACTTCGATCGCGTTTGCGTGATGCCGCAATTGCGGGCATGAGACAAGCCTTGTCTGGGTTCGAAGAGGTATCGAATCGGATAGGCGTATCGCTTCTTCAAACTTGCAACGACTGCAGGCGTGTCGTCGTTGGAATTGTTGTCCACGACCACCGCCTCCCAAGAAACAGATTCCGCGTCTTTCTGCATATCCAGCGCGGCAATACAATCCGGAAGATTTTGACTGCGATTGAAGGTGGATATGACCACGCTTATGTCCATGCTAGGGCGGTTGCGTCTCAGCGCTTACGCACTCGGCGCGTTCTTGGGGAATCCACGAATCACCGACAGCACGTCGCGCGCCGTGTCGAATCCCGGCCGGGCGAAAAACGAAGGCAGAACCGCGCGAACGGCGTCCAGACGCCGGCCGCGGCGCAGCAGCACCGTGGCGAGATCGCGCCGCGCGCGTCGAAGCGCGCCGGCGAGGCCGTCGCGGACGTAGACGGGCACCCCATTCAATTCCGGCTGCAGAGCAAGCAGGGCCGCGAGCGTGTCCTGCTGCGCTCGCATCTTGTCCGACCGCGTGGCGCTATCGGGGTATACGCAGTACACCGCAAGGGGATCGCAGATCACTCCGATGCGGCGGCTGCGCGCCGCCAGACGGATCAAGAGATGCACGTCCTCGGAGACCGCGAACTCCTTTGGATATCCGCCCAACTCCAGAAAGGTCTGCCGTCTCATGCTCAAAGTGGGCGTGTCTCCGATGTGCTGCGCAATCAGGTCGCCGATCGCGGCACCTTCCAGTATCACACGGCGCGCGCCTCGCGCCTTCTCCAGCAAGCTACGGCCCACAGGCGCGCTTTCCAGAGAGCGCTTGATGAGCGTGCCGTCCGGCCGGCGGTATTCCTGATCACCGGTCAAAAAATCGAGCTTAGGATCCTCGATGATCCATTCGGCGTGCCAACGCAGGCGATCGGGATAGTACCAGTCGTCGGCGTCCAGAAAAGCGAGCCAGTCTCCGGTTGCCGCCTCTGCGCCGGTATTTCTAGCGGCGGAGACGCCGGCGTTCGCCTGCGACAGGTACCGAACGCGGCTGCTGAATGGACGCACTTCATCCGCTGTATTGTCGGTGGAGTCGTCGTCGACGACGATGATCTCCTGCGCCGGATGGGTCTGCGCGAGTACGGAATCGATGGCGCGGGCGATCGTCTCCGCGCCGTTGTAAACGGCAATCACTACTGAAAACCGCGGTGGTGCCAACTCACTCTCCCTCTTTCAATGCGCGCACGGATGGCGCGGCAGACGAAGCTTGCGCAGCCTCACTGCGTGATGGGGTCAATAGGAACACGGCAAATCCGATAAAGACTGCACCAGTCAGCCAGGCCAATTTACGCAACCGCGGCACTGCGTAAATCCTGCTCAACCAGATTGGGAGCCGGACTCGGAAGCGCAGCTCGACCAAGGTGGGGTCGCGGGTGTACATGCGTTCCGCCAGCTCTTCGGTGGACACAAACATCAAATTCGGAAACGCGGCCAAAGCCCCGTGAATGAGCTTTTCGATCTCGGTAAAAGCAGTTGATGCTTCGTCGGGTCCTTTCGTGAAATTGAATCGATGCGTCTCCAACAGGGTGGGACGGCCAAGCCTCGTGTTTTTCGTCAATGCGTGTAAGCCCTTCTCCGCGCGATGCCCGAACGCAGGCTCGAAATAGCCGTTTCGCACCAAATACATCGGTCCAAACGGACTGCGGTCGCCGTTGCGTACCTCCTCGCCCGCCGGCACCGGCGCGCCGTTTTCGTCGCGCTGCTCACACCGCCTTCCCGGAGTGACGATGAATCGAATCCCCTGCGACGCCCAGGCTTCCTCGACCGCGTGGTTCCAAATGAACGTCGGCGGAACCGCAACGGTGGGCGACCCTCCCAACACCTTGCGGAAGACCGAAACCTCTTTCGACGCGGCGAGTCGGACTTCGTGTTCGGAAAGCGGAGCCGAGGGCAGCACGGTGGCGTCGATCCAACGGCTCTGCAGGTGCGGGGGCAGGTCTTCCGTGTTCGGCGGACCATCCTGCTTCAGCCACTCTCGGACCGTTTCGTCGGTATCGGCGGCGGACAGAAGTGCGGGGGGCCAAAAGTGTTCTCGACCGTGCAGTTGCAATGCGAACACTCCCGCACGGGTCCCTTCCTCAATCGCCTGTCTGATTGCTGAGAACTGAGGTTGTTCCAATTCCAGGCGCCGGTAACTAGCGACGCCCTCCCGCCGCATGCGCTGTGTATCCGGAATCGACAGAACCAGACCCAATGTCACGACCGGATGTCGGCCGCTCGTGTCGTGCGTTCGTCGAAGGATGTCCGACAACCGCGAGAGCGCGGAAGCGTGGCTGTCTGGCCCCGGACCCCAATCGTCGCTTTCCAAGATCAACACCGGTCGGCGCAGAATCGGTTCGCGCCACGACGACAAAAGTAAACGCCGGTACCGGTAGCACAGCAATCCGATGGCGAACAACCACACGATAAATACAATGACAACGACCACGCTTGAGTTTGAGCGTTGTTTACGATCTATCGACGGCAGCTATCGACGAAGACGCTGCAACCGGCGGAACACATCGTCGTTCGGGCCCACTTCGATCCGGAGGGGCGTAATCATACTGCCGCTCCTTGTCGGGGCGCGTGTTGATCGGCTTGTACGTAACCCATCGTTTTCGCTAATTTTGTGACAACGGGAAGGACCCGCACAATGCGGTCTCTGTTTTCCGTCGAGCGCCATTTGTCGAGGCGTATTTCAGAAAAGGCGTTATAAGGCCTCGACAGGACATTTTCGCAATGCGCCCGCTGCCGCGCACCGAATCGCAGTTTCGCCGACTCAAATCCCTGCTGGAAAGCTGCAACCGGGTCGCGCAAAATGTCTTCGTATTTGATTTCCGTCCATTGACTGGCGGGGATTGTCGCTTTCGACTCAAGAATTGCCTCGTTCATCGCACGGTATTGCAGCGCGCACACTTCTTCGATGGTGGCACGAACGTAATTCCGCCACCCCATGGGCAGAA
>JBFGKR010000266.1:0-3734 GCA_041576575.1 Arenicellales bacterium
ATAACGGTTCTCTCGACTTGCAAAGCGACCGATTGAGCGTCATCGCTGCAATCAGCCGCCCGTTCGGCAGGCGGCTGTCCGGGAGTTTACGGTATCTATACGCCGACGAGGAGTTCGCAGACGCCCCGTTTGGATATCGACGGCATGCATGGGGTTTGAATTTACGATATCGATACTGAGAGGCAATACCTCCCGCCCGACGTCGACGATACGGGAGACCGATGCCTGATTGTTCGACTCTCCGGGTCGCGCCAACGTCTCTAATGCGGGCGATTTTCTAGGATTGTTCGGTAAATCGGAGTGACCGGCGTATTTGTCGCGATTTTGTAACATCGATTTCACGGTGCGGGATTGGGGTTGTCTTTGTGCGCCTTTTCGATGTCGCGCAAGGTTTCGTCCGACAAGCGCAGGTTTATGCTGTCGAGATTTTCCTTGAGTTGCTCGGGGTTCGTGGCACCGATGATCGTGCTCGTGAGAAATCGCCGGTTGTGGACATAGGCAAGGGCCATCTGGGTCACACCCAGTCCGTGCTGCCGTGCAATTTCCGCGTATCGCTCCGTCGCCGACACCGAGCGCGCCGACAAATAGCGCTTGAATTGCTTGTACAGGGTCAAACGCGCCTTCGGCGGCCATGCGCCGCTGCGGTATTTCCCTGTGAGCATCCCGAACCCCAGCGGTGAATACGCCAACAAGCCCACGCTTTCGCGGCGGCTGATTTCCGCCAGACCCACCTCAAAGGTGCGATTCAATAAACTGTAGGGGTTTTGTATGCTGACGAGGCGGGGCAGTCCGAGAGTCTCGGCTAGGTGGAGGTAGCGCATTACGCCCCACGGAGTCTCGTTGGAGACACCGACGTGGCGTATTTTCCCCGTGCGTACACACGTGTCCAAAGCGCGCAAAGTTTCGTCCAGCGGAACGCCCGGGTCCTCCTCCTCGGCGCCGTCGTAACCCAATTTTCCAAAATAATTTGTTTTACGCTCGGGCCAGTGCAGCTGATACAGATCGATATAGTCGGTTCGCAGACGCTTCAGGCTGCCTTCGACGGCTCTCTCTATATTGGCGCAGTCCAGATGGGTCTGTGCATTTCTAATGTGTGGCATCCAGTCGCCGGCCGGCCCAACCACCTTAGTCGCGATCACCATCTTGTCCCGGTTCCCTCGCGCAGACAGCCAGTTTCCAATTATTGTCTCCGTTTCACCGTAGGTTTCTGCGCGTGACGGCACCGGATACATTTCGGCGGTATCGACGAAGTTCACTCCTGCGTCGAGGGCCATGTCCAGTTGCCGATGGCCCTCCGTCTCCGTGTTCTGCTCTCCCCAGGTCATGCTGCCCAGGCAGATCTTGCTCACGAATAGGTCGGAATCGCCCAGACAAGAGTAATCCATAATACTAATCCGTGTTGTGCGCCCCGGGTCCCGGGCGACGGCCGGGGGTCCTGGTGTGCGGTTTCTGCGCCGCTGCGAGAACTACGGTGTCAGCGACCTGATGGAGCAAGCACAAGTTAGACGTCCAGGCCGAAACGGTGCAGACCGCGCCAGGTTAGTCGTAGGAGAAATCGGAGTACCAAAGGTCACCGGCGACTTTGATTCAACGACTTGTTGCGAACACATTTTACTTTGGATCGATGCCGGTTTGGCGGTGCGTGCTGAAACCTGAACGTTTCAGCTTGGTAACGCGCGCATTATAAAGATTCATTGCACGGCGGTCGATGCAGGTGTGTAGCGGAAACGGCGCAGATTCAACATTGAACTCGGTTTCTGGTCAAAACGTCTTCCCGTTCCACCCCCACAAAGCGCGGTCCACGTCGGAGAACTCGATGTAGATCCGATCGGGGCCCACGCCCAGGTTTTGCTGTATCATCTGACATATGTGCTTGGAGAGGTCGCCCGTGTTGTCCGTGGACAGGCCGATGGATTTCAGTTCCAAGAAGGCGCACGGCCGATCCGTTGCGGCGAATGTCATGGTGCTGTCGGCATCCACGGACACCATGACATAGTCCTCGGATTTTCCTAATCTCTCCGCGATGCACTCCGACATGAGTTTGCACAGCGCGGCTTTTTCCTCCTCGTTCAATGTCTGATTGGTTTGCAATCTTAAGAAGGGCATACTGGCTCTCCGAAATTGTCAGTTATGAAAGATTTTGCGCCAGCTAGCGAGCGGAACAAAGTTCCTATCTTACACGTTTTGCGGGAGATTCTGCTTCCCGGGGATGTTGTGCTAGAGGTGGGCAGCGGCACCGGGCAGCATGCGTGCTATTTTGCTTGTCAACTTCCACATATTCGTTGGCAACCCACGGACCTGCCAGGTCGACTGGGCAGCATTCGCGCTTATCGCCGTGAATCCGCTTTGTCGAATTTGTTAGAGCCGCTTGAGTTGGACTTATTGTCCGGAGATGTTCCGATTGACTTCGCCAATGCCGTCGTCTGCATAAACACCGTGCACATAGTCAGCTGGAAGGGTGTCGAGAATTTGTTTTCCCTGGCGCGTGGGGTGCTGCCCAGCGGCGGGCTTCTTTACGTGTACGGTCCTTACCGTTACAAAGATAGGGATCTCGAACCAAGCAACGTGCGCTTCGATCTCAGTTTGAAGACCCGGGATCCGGACAGCGGGATCCGGGACTTTAAGGCGGTGGATGCGTTGGCGCGCCGGCAAGGATTTGGTTTCGAACAGGATCGTCCCATGCCTGCGAACAATCGGTCGATCTGGTGGCGAAAGCGGTGAAAACACACGCTCGCGGATTGTTCACAATGATTGGAGAAAATCGCAAACCCGCGACCAAAGTTCCGTGCCGCCTTTGGCGAACAAGTCTCGGTGTCCCGCGCCCCGCACGTCGTATCGCTCCAGTCGACTTTTTGCGGCTGCTTCCAGTTCTTGACTCATTCGATATGGCACCACGGTGTCGTTCTCGCCGTGCACCAGAAGAATCGGGCATTTAACGCGCCGTATGCGGTCCAGAGTGTCGAATCGGAACGGCATTGCCTCCTCAATGATGATCTGGTCGGGTGGAAAGATGTGGCTGACCACCTCCACCATATTCGTTGGCGCGGAAAACAATACGAGACCGTGCACGTCGTTGACCGATTCCGCGAGGTAGGTGGCCACGGCGCTGCCAACGGACCACCCCGACAACACAACCCGCAGGTTTGGATGGCGTTCCCGGAGCCATTCGTAAACTAATTCGGCGTCTGAGTAAAATGATGATTCCTTCGGTTTTCCCCGGCTTGATCCGTAACCTCGATAGTCAAACATCAGCACCGAGTAGCCCCGTCCACGCAGCACGTTGATCACATATTCCGAGGCTCTCAGAGTTTCATTGTTGCCGTAGAAATGGATTACACATACGTCGTTGTCCGGAGCTCCGTTGGCAAACAGCCCGGAGATCCAGTCGCCATCATCATCCCGAGCGGTCATCCACACTACATCGGATTGGCTGATTTGTGGCGGCTCGGAATAGCTGAACTGAGCGCCAGCAAAGGTAAGTTGCTCGACTTTACTTAGATTCGAAAAATTCTTCATCCCCGATTTCCGTATTCTCACGTCCGACGCGATTGCTGGATCGCGTCAGTCAAATCGCTGACGTGCATCTTCTCCATGCGCCGTTGAAGGCCAAACAGCACGTTCCCGACGAGTGCGGGGCCGTGAAAGATAATACCAGTATAGATCTGCAACAGGGCCGCGCCAGCAACGAGTTTTTCCCAGGCGTCTTCTTCGTTTTCGATTCCGCCCACCCCTAT
>JBFGKR010000267.1:0-3728 GCA_041576575.1 Arenicellales bacterium
AGGCCAAGCGCTGGTCGAAGGATAAGGATCAATTCGGCAGGGGAGCCATCGAGGGAATTGCGGGACCGGAGGCCGCCAACAATGCAGCTACCGGCGGGGCGATGGTACCGACGCTCGCCCTCGGAATTCCCGGAAGCGCGACCACCGCGGTGATCCTCGGCGCCTTGATGGTGCATGGTTTGCGCCCCGGGCCGCATCTTTTCAACGAACAACCTCACCTGCTTTACTCGATATTCGTCGCCATGTTGGTGGCCAACGTGATGTTCATGGGGCTTGGAATCGTCGGCGCCAAAGTGTTTGCGAGAGTCACTCTGATCCCGCGCACCTTTCTTTGGCCGTCCGTATTTTCTCTGGCGGTTGTCGGATCCTACGCCTTGGCGCAGAGTATGTTGGACGTTTGGATCATGTTGATTTTTGGGCTGTTGGGATTTTTGTTTCGGCGACATGGATTTTCACCGGCACCGATTATCATGGGTTTAATACTCGGCGAACTCGTGGAAAACTCGCTGAAGCAATCGCTGCTGATATTCGAGCACGACTGGTTATTGTTCTTTGAACGACCAATTGTGGTTACATTTTTTGTCCTTACGCTTGCGGGATTGTTTGGTCCCTTGCTTTATCGACGCTTAGTGTCCGGATTCATGAAAAATCGCAGAGAGACCTTGATTGAATAACTCGCGAACATCGAACTATCGATGCGAGCGTCGCCGCATTGAATTGATTCGTAATGCCACGCGTAGACTTTAGAGAGCAACCATGAATACATCTTCGATTGAAAAGTTTACTCCTGAAATCGACCCGAACCGCGGACGGGGTTTAACGGAATACGTGGCAAGGTTCGTCGTCGAATCAAAATACGAGGATCTTCCGGCTGAGTTGATACACGTTGGTAAAAAATCCATCCTTGACGGCTTGGGATTGGCGCTGTCTGGTTCGGTGGCGAAGAGCGGTGAGCTGGTTCGAAGCTATTTGCATTCATTGAACCTTATCGGCAATACCACGGTAATCGGCGGCGGACTCAAAGTACCGTCGCGGTTCGCGGCGTTTGCAAACGGTATAGGAATACACGCCGACGACTACGACGACACCCAGTTGGCGGTCGGCAGAGATCGCGTCTACGGACTCTTGACCCATCCTACTGCACCGGCGTTGCCCGCTGCGCTCGCCGTGGCCGAAGCGGATGGGTTGTCCGGACGCGAGATGATGCATGCGTATCACCTCGGCGTGGAGGTCGAGTGCAAGATATCTGAAGCAATCTCGCCGAGACACTACCAACATGGATTCCACTCTACGGCAACGTGCGGCACTTTCGCGGCGGCGGCCGCGGTGGCCAAGCTGCGTCATTTCGATGTGGAGACGTTGCAGCGAGCCTTGGCAATCAGTGGCAGTCAATCCGCGGGTTTACGTGAAAACTTCGGCAGCATGACCAAACCGTTTCACGCGGGCCGGTCGTCAGAAAGCGGCGTCATCGCCGCGGAGCTTGCGGGCCTGGGTTGGTCCGCGACGGATCAAATCCTGGGAGCGCCGCGCGGTTTTTTCCAGGCCCACGGGGGTGGTTATGACCTCGCTTCCATCGAGGGCAAACTGGCGAAGCCGTGGACTTTTCTAGATCCGGGTGTATCCATCAAACCACACCCGTCCGGTTCGCTCACCCATCCGGGGATGACCGAGATGTTGCGCTTGATCGACAGCCACAACATCACCGCGGATCAGGTTGCCAGCGTGGCTGTGGGCACCAATCACAATATGCCGAACGCCTTGATTCACCATCGCCCCGTCAATGAACTCCAGGCCAAGTTCAGTATGGAGTTCTGTATGGCAATACTGTTGCTCGAGGGACGAGGAGGTCTGCCGGAATTCACCGACGAGGTGGTCAATCGGCCGGACGTTAAGGCCATGATTGAGCGCATCCGCTTTGGAGTGCATCCGGAGGCCGAGGCCGCCGGTTACGACAAGATGACGACGATCATCGATATCGATCTAAAGGACGGACGGAGTATCTCCGGACGGGCCGACTTTGGTAAGGGTAGTCCGCAAAATCCCATGAGTTATGACGAGGTCGCCGCTAAGTTCCGTGAATGCGCGGCCTTTGCCGGGTGGTCGAACGCAAAAACGGAGGAGATCGTCCAATGCGTGCAGGATCTCGAGTCCGTTCGTCGAATCAGCGAATTGACCGCGCTTCTCGCCCCCTGAGCTTGGATACCTGCCCTTCGCGGTGAATTACAGCTTGGTGATGCCCGAACCTCCGTCCCTCGGCGTGCCCCTGGTCTGGACGCCTCCTTCTTTGAGATCCTCGGGTGTCTTGACTCGACTGTCTTTCAGCGCCTCGTATTTGGGGGTGAAGCCCAAGCCGGGTGCATCGGGAATCTTTACCCGGTCGTTTTCCGGACCAGGGACGTTGTCGAAGAAGTGCTGCCCGACCTGATGCATGCCCCAATGAAATTCGACCCGCCAACCATTCATCAATCCGGCCATGGTGTGCATATTGAATATCGGCCAGCCGCCACCATTCGCGATCGGAATGTTGAACGCTTGGGCCAGATGCGCCGCTTTTTGCGTTTCCGTATACCCCCCGTTGTAGACGCAATTTGGCTGTAAGACGTCTACCGCCTGTTTTTCCACCAGCTCACGCAAACGCCAGCGATGGCCTTCCATTTGACCTGCGGCGATGGGGATATTGGTGTGGCGTCTCAAATCGGCAAGCGCTCGCGCGTCGTTCTGATGCAGGGGCTCCTCGAACCAGCAAAGATTGCAGTCTTCGACCGCACGGCATAGCAGGCGCGCATCCACTGGGTTGAAGCGGTAATTTGCATCGATCATGAGTTCCACGTCCTCACCGACCGCATCACGCACCGCACGAATACGTTTGGCGTCCTCTTGCCACCCCCCCGGATCGACAGCGACTACCATCTTTAGGCGGGTGTTGCCGCCGGCGACGAATTTTTGCGCGTACTCTATAAGTTGATCGTAGTCAAAAAATGGAAATCCAAAAGTGATGTACGTCGGCGCCCAGTCGCGAAAACCTCCCAGAAGTTGGGCGATCGTGCGGTTGGCGTGTTTTCCATGAATGTCCCAAAGGGCGATATCGAACGCGGATAGGGCATTGGAAATGACTCCGGTGTAGGTGCGCGGATTGAGTGACCACCAAACTTTGTGATGGATCGCCTCGGTTTCACGGGGATCCATGCCATTGACGATTGCAAGGATGTCGTTTTCCAGCGTTGCAACCACCGCCCAAGGCAGGAAAGCCCCGGTAATTCCAAAACCTCTGTAGCCTTCGTCGGTTTCGACTTCGCAAAACACAAAATGCCGGTGTTCGAGAGGTTTTTCTATCATGGGCAGAGTAACGGCGTACTGATGAACACTTGCCTTGATATTCTTGATCTGCATGATTGGCTCCAACCAGTAATGAAAACAATCTTGTCTCCTCGGCGAGTTTACGGCCGTGACAAGAGTCTGCGACGGATCGCTTCATCACCATTACGTTTCGGGAAGCCGCCGTCCTTGCCGGTGATCGAAAGCCGCTCGGGCGCCGCACCCGATGGTTGCGCGTGGACCTTGAATATCTGATTCTGCCGTGAAAACATTCGATAACACAATATCACCGATTCCGATTTTCCAAGTCCACGCGGCGCCGGCCGGAACTAAGCAGTGCCTCACGACAAACGGCCGTTTGTCGTCAGCATTTAATTGGCGGTGTGAGGGGGATTCGGGACGGTCCTTGCCGG
>JBFGKR010000268.1:0-3721 GCA_041576575.1 Arenicellales bacterium
CGAGTCCGAGCCGGCGCCCGCTGTGGAAACACCGGTTGTGCGCGGCCGAGCCGCCGAATCCGGTGGCATGGATGTTTCAATGATCCGTACCCCCGAAGGTGCCCCTGCCATGACCGTGGCGGGGTCTTTTGAGCGTGTGTGGCCGCGCATCGGGCAATCGCTGGTTGACCTCGGGGTAAAGGTGGATGGTCAGGACCGCAACATGGGTGTTTACTACGTTCGTTATTCGGACCCGGACGCGCGAAAAAAAGCGGGATTGCTAAAGCGCTGGTTCAGACGCGCAGAGCTCGACCGCCATCAAGTTGTCATTGCGTCCGAAGGAGACAAGTCCTTGGTGACGATTCTCGACAGGAACGGCAAGCTCGACAAGTCGTCGGCGAGCCGGAACCTCCTTTCGGTACTGAGCGAGCATCTGCAATAGATTGCCGCAAGCTGCCTTAAGACGGGGAAAACGCGGACGGAACTGAGATCAACACAGCGACACACAGCCTATGACGTGTCGGCGGCTGTTTTTTTAACCGGAATAGAAAATATGCAAGCAGGCGAACAACTCTACGCAGGTAAAGCGAAAACCGTTTTTACCACCACAGATCCCGAAAAATTGATTCTGGTTTTTCGAAACGACACATCCGCCTTCGACGGCGAAAAGGTCGCACAGTTGGATCGCAAGGGCATGGTGAACAACAAATTCAATGCCTTCGTGATGCAAAAACTGGAGCAGGCCGGCGTTAAAACCCATTTTGAGTCCCTGCTCTCCGACACCGAATCCGTTGTCAAGCGTTTGGAGATGCTTCCCATCGAGTGCGTGGTGCGCAATATCGCGGCGGGTTCCATCTGTAAGCGTTACGGAGTCGAGGAAGGAATGGACCTGGATCCGCCCACCTTTGAATTTTTCCTGAAAGACGACGCGCGCCACGATCCGATGATCAACGACTATCACATTCGATCTTTTGGCTGGGCGACGGAGGACGAGGTCGAATTCATGAAAAAAACGACCTTCCGGGTGAACGAAGTATTGACGCGACTGTTCGCCAGCGGGGACATGATATTGGTGGATTTCAAACTCGAGTACGGACGCTATAAGGGTGAATTGCTGCTGGGCGACGAATTCACTCCCGACGGTTGTAGAATCTGGGACAAGACCACCCGAGAGAAACTCGACAAAGATCGTTTTCGTCGCGATCTGGGGGGCGTGGTCGAGGCATATGAGCAAGTCGCGGCACGGCTGGGCGTACCCTTAGATTGAGTTCCCGTCCGTGAACGGACACCAGCGTGAGCAATCGACGGCGATCTCCAAGCACCACCGACTGTTGAAACTGCGGGGCGCGGCCGCGCTCTCGGCGTTTCGGCGCGACAAGCTGCTCGCGGCGGTGCGCACGCAGTTTCCCTCCATCCAATCCGTCGATGCGGAACACTGGCATTTCGTCGACGTTGCGGGGGACCTCGGCAGCACCGAGCTCGACATATTGAACAGTCTTTTGACGTACGGTCCGCGGCAGACGGCGGTGCGGCCGTCGGATGAATTATTTCTGGTCGTCCCTCGCGTCGGCACCATATCGCCTTGGTCGACCAAGGCAACCGATATCGCTCGGCGCTGCGGTCTCGGCTCCGTCGCTCGTATCGAGCGCGGTCTCGCCTGGTACGTGACGCGGCGTTGCGGTTCCGAAACCGGTGACGCAGACTGGAGGCAGCTGGCCAGGCATTTGCACGACCCCATGACGGAATCGGTGCTGCGGGACTTCGACGACGTCGGGGCGATGTTCCAACTTTCCGAACCGCGACCTCTGCGCGTCGTCCCCCTCGTCGCAGAGGGCGTAGATGCATTGGTGCGGGCAAACGTCGAGCTGGGGCTCGCTTTGTCGCAAGACGAGATGGCGTATTTGACCGAGCACTTCATCGGATTGGGGCGTGATCCCACCGACGTCGAGTTGATGATGTTCGCTCAAGTGAATTCGGAACACTGTCGACACAAGATCTTCAACGCCGATTGGATCATCGACGGGGAACTCCAATCGCGATCTCTGTTCGGCATGATACGGGAAACACACCGGCGTCAGTCCAAAGGAACGTTGGTCGCGTACGCGGACAATTCAGCGATACTCGAGGGCTCGCGCGTGCAGCGATTTTTCCCCAACCCCGCGTCACGTGAATACCACGACGTCGACGAGGCGGTTCACATCGTGTGTAAAGTGGAAACGCACAACCATCCGACGGCGATCTCGCCGTTCCCCGGTGCGGCCACAGGCTCGGGCGGCGAGATCCGCGACGAGGGAGCAACCGGCCGTGGGGCCAAACCCAAGGCCGGTATTACCGGCTTTTCGGTCTCGCACCTGCGTTTGCCGGATGCGCCCAGGCCTTGGGAAGACAAGGAATGCGCCCCCGACCGCATCGCTTCGCCGCTGCAAATCATGCTTGAAGGACCTATCGGAGCGGCGTCGTTCAACAACGAGTTCGGCCGACCAAATTTGTGCGGCTACTTTCGAACGTTCGAGCAATCGATACCGCAAGCAAAAGGTCGAGAGAAGCGGGGCTATCACAAGCCCATCATGCTCGCGGGTGGGTTGGGAAACATACGCCTCGAACACGTGCACAAGCAACAGATACCCGAATCGGCCCGCATCGTGGTCCTGGGCGGTCCCGCGATGCTGATCGGTTTGGGGGGCGGCGCCGCCTCCAGCGTGGCCACCGGCACCAGCAGCGAGCAGTTGGACTTCGCCTCGGTGCAACGCGGCAACGCCGAGATGCAGCGCCGTTGTCAGGAAGTCATCGACCAGTGTTGGGCGCTCGGCGCGGATAATCCGATCGTCTCCATACACGACATCGGCGCGGGTGGGTTGTCGAACGCGGTGCCCGAGTTAGTGAACGATTCTCGGCGAGGCGCGCACATTCAATTGCGCGACGTCCTCAACGATGACCCGGGCATGACGCCGATGCAGATCTGGTGCAACGAAGCCCAGGAGCGCTATGCACTGGCGGTGGCCGCGGAAAGATTGGCGGAATTCGAAGCCATTTGCCGACGGGAACGGTGCCTCTACCGCGTCATCGGGCGAGCCACCCAAACCCGGCGCCTGGTTGTGGAGGACCGGTACTTCGACACCGAGGGCAACCGCCACGCGACGCCCATCGACATGGACATGGCGACGTTATTCGGCAAGCCGCCGAAGATGTTGCGTAATGTGGCGCGATGCGGCAGCGCCCTGGCGCGTTTCGATGCAGCGGGCGTATCGCTGCAACAGGCGGTCGATCGCGTGCTACGTTTTCCGTCTGTGGCGGACAAGACGTTTCTGATTACTATCGGCGACCGCAGCGTCACCGGTCTGGTTTGTCGCGACCAGATGGCGGGGCCTTGGCAGGTCCCGGTTGCGGACGTCGCCGTCACCGCCGCCGGCTACCGCGCACTGGAAGGGGAGGCCGTGGCGGTGGGCGAACGTACGCCGCTGGCGGTGATCGATGCACCGGCGAGCGGCCGCATGGCGGTGGGCGAGGCGTTGACCAACCTCGCCGCAGCCCTGATACGAGACCTCGAAGAGGTAAAGTTGTCGGCGAATTGGATGGCCGCGGCGGACCATCCCGGTGACGACGCCGCCTTGTTCGACACGGTCTACGCGGTGGGCATGGAGCTGTGTCCCGCGCTGGGGATTTCCATTCCCGTCGGCAAGGATTCCATGTCCATGAAAACCGTGTGGACCGACGGGAGCGGAGCGGAGCGCGCGGTCACCGC
>JBFGKR010000269.1:0-3721 GCA_041576575.1 Arenicellales bacterium
CCTGGTCCCGCGTCGCGCCGTACGTCACGAGTTTGGCACTCATGGGGTCGTAGTACATCGACACCTCACCACCTTCGAATACCCCAGTGTCGACGCGCACCTGGCTGGTTTCCGGGGGCGGTCGGTATCGGATGAGTCGGCCGGTGGAGGGCAGGAAATTCCGGAAAGGGTCCTCGGCGTACACTCGGCATTCGATGGCCCATCCTTTCAATTCGACGTCGTCCTGCGACATCGGCAATCTTTCGCCAGCGGCCACGCGTAGCATCAACTCCACTAAATCCAGGCCGGTGACAAACTCCGTGATTGGATGTTCCACTTGCAGACGGGTGTTCATTTCCAGAAAGTAAAAATTCTTGTTGGCGTCGACAATAAACTCCACCGTCCCCGCCGACTTGTACTGCACCGCCTTTGCCAGGCTGACCGCTTGCTCCCCCATGGCCTTGCGCATATCCGGGTCGACGAACGGCGAAGGCGCCTCTTCGATCACTTTCTGATGGCGGCGTTGGATGGAGCATTCGCGCTCCCCCAGGTAGAGCGTATCCCCCTGCGTGTCGGCGATGATCTGGATCTCGATGTGACGCGGCTCCTCGATGAATTTTTCCACCAGTATGCGGTCGTCGCCGAAACTGGATAACGCCTCGCTTGCTGCGCGTTGAAATCCATCCCGGCAGTCGTCGTCGTTTGTAGCAACGCGCATGCCCTTACCGCCCCCGCCGGCGCTCGCCTTCAACATTACGGGGTAACCGATGCCTCTGGCGATCTCTACCGCGTGATCGGGATTCTCGATGACGCCGGCATGGCCCGGGATGGTATTGACCCCTGCCTCCTGCGCCAGCTTTTTGGAAGTGATCTTGTCGCCCATGGCCTCGATCGCCTTTGTCCCCGGCCCGATGAAGACGATGCCTTGCTCCTCCAAGCTGTTTGCGAATCCGGCGTTTTCGGACAGAAACCCATAGCCCGGATGTACGGCCTGCGCGCCGGAGTCTTTGCAGGCCTCAATAATTCGGTCGGCCACCAAATAGCTCTCGGAGCTTGCCGAGGGCCCGATGTGCACCGCCTCGTCCGCCATTTGAACGTGCAGCGCACCCCGATCTGCGTCGGAATACACGGCTACGGTTTGGATGCCCATCTTTCGCGCAGTCTTGAATACCCGACACGCGATCTCGCCGCGATTCGCGACTAGTATCTTTTTGAACATGATCCGAATCCGCGAAAGTGCAGTTGTTTACAATTCAATCTAAAGCGGCAGATTGCCGTGCTTACGCCATGGATTTTCCAACTTCTTATCCCGCAACATGGCGAGCGAACGACAGATTCGATTACGCGTCGAGCGAGGCGTTATGACGTCATCAATGTATCCGCGGCTCCCGGCGATAAATGGATTTGCAAATTTGCGCCGGTATTCCTCCGTGTGTGCTGCAATCTTGTCCGCATCGCTAATGTCTTTGCGAAAGATTATTTCTACCGCGCCTTTTGGTCCCATTACCGCGATCTCCGCGCTGGCCCAGGCGAAATTGACGTCGCCCCGCAGGTGCTTGGAACTCATGACGTCGTAGGCGCCTCCGTACGCCTTGCGCGTGATTACGGTAATTTTGGGAACGGTGGCCTCGGCGTACGCGTAGAGAAGTTTGGCGCCGTGCTTGATAATCCCTCCGTATTCCTGAGCCGTACCCGGGAGAAATCCAGGCACATCCACGAACGTAATGATGGGAACGTTGAAGGCATCGCAGAATCGTACGAAGCGTGCCGCCTTAATGGAAGACTTGATGTCCAAGCAACCCGCCAGGACCAGCGGTTGATTGGCGACGACGCCGACAGGGTGACCGTCCATACGCGCAAAACCGACGACGATGTTTTGCGCGTGCTCGGGTTGTATCTCAAAGAAATCCGAGTCGTCTACGACCTTGTAAATCAACTCTTTGATGTCATAGGGCACATTCGGATTGTCCGGAACCAGTGTGTCCAAAGACTGCTCGATGCGGTCGGCGTGATCGGGAGTCGGCCTGTACGGCGGCGCTTCGCGGTTGTTTGCCGGCAGGTAATTGATGAATCGGCGCACCATCAACAATGCCTTGACGTCGTTCTCGAACGCGCGGTCACACACGCCGGAGACCGTTGAATGGGTGATCGCTCCACCGAGTTGCTCCGCGGTGACCGTTTCGTGAGTAACCGTTTTCACCACCTCGGGACCGGTGACGAACATATAGGAGGTGTCCTTGACCATGAAAATGAAATCGGTCATCGCTGGCGAATATACTGCGCCGCCGGCACAGGGACCCATGATGACCGAGATTTGCGGTATCACGCCCGAAGCCAACACGTTGCGCTGAAAAACTTCCGCGTACCCCCCCAACGATGCAACTCCTTCCTGAATGCGGGCGCCGCCGGAGTCGTTGAGTCCGATTACGGGAACGCCGACCTTCATAGCGTGATCCATGATCTTGCAGATCTTCTCTGCGTGGGCTTCGGACAGCGAACCTCCGAATACTGTGAAATCCTGGCTGAAGACAAACACCATTCGACCGTTGATCGTCCCGTAACCGGTCACTACGCCGTCACCCGGTATCTTCTTGTCCGCCATACCGAAGTCGGAGCATCGATGTTCGACGAACATGTCCCATTCCTCGAAGCTCCCTTCGTCCAACAACAGCTCTATCCGCTCCCGGGCAGTGAGCTTCCCTTTCTGGTGGTGAACGTCGATGCGTTCCTGGCCCCCTCCGAGGGACGCCGCCCTTCGCTTTTCTTCTAGCTGCGCGATGATGTCGTTCATCGGCTTCTCCCCTTTGTTGTATTCGGTCTCGGCGTTCTAGGGTCGACGCCGGCCGGCTTCGTTGTTGTTTGCGACGCGGTTGTATTTAATTCGACTACGCCGCGGCGCGGTGTCCGCGGATGAGATCCACGACCTCTCTGGCTGCTTTGGGAATGTTGGTGCCCGGCCCGTATATCGCCGCGACTCCCTGGTTTTTGAGATATTCATAATCCTGCGGTGGTATCACACCGCCGCATACGACAAAAATATCGTCTGCGCCCTCCTGCTTCAGTTTGTCGATCAGCTGCGGCACCAGAGTTCTGTGTCCCGCGGCCTGACTGGATACCCCGATTACATGAACGTCGTTTTCGATCGCCTGTTGCGCCGCCTCTTCGGGTGTTTGAAACAGAGGACCGATGTCGACGTCGAACCCGAGATCCGCAAATGCGGTGGCAATCACTTTGGCGCCGCGATCGTGGCCGTCCTGGCCCATCTTTGCCACCAGGATTCGCGGCCGACGACCCTCCTGCTGCGCAAACGCTTCGATTTTGCGCTTGATGGCGAGAAAGTCCTCGTCGTCGGCGTAGGTCGAACCGTAGACGCCGCTGATGGATCGAATCTCCGCCTGGTGCCGGCCGAACGCCTTTTCCAAGGCGTCGGAGATCTCGCCGACGCTGGCGCGGGCCCGCGCCGCGTCTACGGCCAGCGCGAGTAGGTTGCCTTCACCGGTATCGGCCGCTGCGGTCAACGCGCTCAGAGCAGCCTGGCAGCGCGGGCCGTCCCGCTCCCGTCGTACGCGCTGCAGTCGGTCGATCTGCGCTTCCCGCACCGCTGCATTATCGATGTCGAGGATGTCCACCGGCGGTTCGTTGTCCAGCGGATAGGCATTCACGCCGATGATCACCTCTTCGCCACGATCGATGCGCGCCTGCCGCAGGGCCGCCGCTTGTTCAATGCGCAGCTTGGGCATGC
>JBFGKR010000270.1:0-3720 GCA_041576575.1 Arenicellales bacterium
CCCGATACATGCTTTGCCCGCGATAAACGCTTTGCACAATCTTCGAACCGGGAACGTGTCGGATCAACCTGGCGTGTTCGGCCTGTGCACCTCTCAAGTTCCTGTACGCACCGACTTGAATTACCATCGGGGACACCGCGGCAGCCGACCGGTATCCGCGTTTGCCGGCAACGACCGCGCCGTTCGGGTGACCAGAATGCGGGTAAGGATCGGTGGTATCCCGTTCCCATGCGCAAGCGATCGGGGTATGGCCGAGAAGCGTAAACGGTAAGACGAGAAACATTATGCGGCCGAGTCTGTCGAGCAACGATTTGCTTGTCGTTTTGTCGATTACCTGGTTGTGGTACAAGCAAGTCCCCTATGAGTCAAGCCGGACACCCGGCGACCAATTGTGCTCATCGCGCAACCGCGTGTGTCGCTAGTCTGCCGCGGCGCCGAAGTTCTGCGTTCCATCGGTTTCGACGACGGGCTGCGTAGCCGATTCTTACGGACGAGCTCGTTGTCGGTGGTCGTTCGTAACCCAAGTCAGTAAGCCAATTTCCAGTTAGCGCCTGAAACAGTTCCGCTTCACGGGCGGTCATCGCCGTTCTCCAGTTTCTCAAGCCGGATGTGGGCGGCAACCATGCCTTCTTAGACGAGAGACCGGCGGCAAGTCGAGTCCTTCCCTGATGATAGACGAGCATCTCCTCCGCAAAGGGCAGATCCAAAAAGTCTGTTACGCGCTTCAAACACGACTCCGCATCCGCAACAAGGTCTTCATATCGGACCTCGAGGTAATAAGCAGGCCCGAGAGCGTGTCCGTCACGACGCCCGTTCTCAATATAGGTGGCCCACCACAATGCACAGGTGGCCAGTGGGTCCTCGCGCCAGAGCTCGAAGCGACCCGGCCCTCTTCCGTCTCGCTTCGCTACCCACTCGAGCGCGGAAAGCGCCACATCGCGACCGTCGCGGATGATGTGTACGAACCGGGCCTGGGGGAATAACCGGTGCAACTGTGGAAGGTAATTGACGTAACGTCCAGACTTCTCTCCAACGAATGGCTTGCCGTGATGGTCTCCAAACTGCCGGTACAGCGCGCTCAGGAACTGTGTGTAGGTGCGTGCCAGTCCGGCCGCGCCATCGACCGCGTCATCGGGGAGGCCAAGCCTTTTGAACGTGCGGTAGCCCCGAACTAGCTCTACGACCCCCGGAGTCAGCGGTAACCGAATTAGGCCTTCCGCATCGGGAGCGGGGTCGAGCGGCGTAAGTCCGGTAACGGGTTCAAAGATGAAGTGGGTGTCGTTGGAAACCGCAAGTTGAGGATGTGCGTCCAACATGCGCTGCAACAGAGTGGTGCCCGACCTGGGACAGCCGACCACGAAAAAGTGGGGATACGATATCCCGCATGCGCGCGATGTCATGTCACCTTGCTCACGAGATATACAAATCGACTGTCTTTATGGCTTCGACCTAGAACTTTCCATTTAGGGAACGTCTTGCTCAGCAGATTTTCGAAATAGGGACGTCGATATTCTGGATATCTCGAAAACCTCTTCTTCCCCATTCGGTCATCATTGAGGTCAATCCATTCAATTATCAGGTGAGAAGAGGTGATCTCTTCAAAAACTCTTATGGTCTCATTTAAGGAAGTGCGCGGAAAGATGTGATGCAACACGGACAGAGCCATCACGACGTCGCCTTCCAGGCTCGTGGTTGTCAAAATATCGGGAAACACCCCCTTGATCCAGGCGAAGTTTACCAGGGGTCTCGCCTCGAGCGTTCGTTTCACTGGCCGGTAATATTTATCTTCCGCCTCGATTCCAACCGCTTGCCGGCAACCGTGTTCCACGGCTTTAAAACAAAAGAAACCGGAATTCGCGCCAATATCGATAAATCGTTTTCCTCTTACCAGCTCTGGAAACACGTTCCGCAGCAGTTTCCATTTAGGTACTACGCGGGACCCGGTCGGCGTGCACACGTTGTTTGCATAGTCGTAAACGAAGCCCTGGTAATTCGTATTTTCCGAAATGACGGTACTATCTTCTCGTCGAATAATGCTGGTAGTCATGAGTAATGAAACCTCTTGAGTAACGAACCACCCGGCGAGAAGTCACGCGCACTCCACCGGAGTAGTCCCGTTGCGAGCGCCGCTCCATTCGAATCCGGCTGCAGGAATTCTTGTGTCTCTGTTGATTTCATGGCACGGCCTCTCCCGTTTTCAAGCCCGGGGCGCACGGGGCGTCGGAATAGCGACGTGTTGCTGGAAATTGGAAATTTGAAGTTTTCATGTAATTTGGAATGTGATCGAAAAAGATTCCCGGCGGCCACTTTCGAATTGCAAGAAATGTCATCGATATGAGCAATCAACGTCCGATTTTCTTTTACCCCTGCGTGATTTGTTGTCCACGAACTTGGTCCACCACATCCGGCATTGCTCGGCGGTCAAAGAGGTTTGCGCGGATCGGTCCGCAGCAGAACGCTCGTAACCCAATTGGGCCAGCAATTCGCCCGCCAGGGCATCAAACAGCGCAACATCCTCATCCGTTAAATTCGTTCGCCAGTTTCTGAGATTGGGAGTCGCGGGTAGCCAGGCCTTCTTCGGCGACAGTCCCGGATCGTCACGAATCTTATTTTCGTGGAAACGCGACATCGCGTTGGAAAAAGGCAGATCCAGAAAATCGGCGATGCGATCCAAGACAGAGTCCGTATGGTGGACTAATTCTTCGTACAGCACCTCGTAATACTTATCGGCGCCGAGCGCCAAGCCATCGGTCCGTCCACGTCCAACCTGCCGACTCCACCACAGCGCACACACTGCGATGGGGTGTTTTTTCCACAATTCGAAACGACCCGGACCCTTGGTTTCGTGCGCCCACGCCAAGGTCGACAGCGCGACGTCGCGGCCGTCTCGGATTATGTGCAGAAACCGCGCATCCGGAAAAAGCCTGTTAAGCAGAGGGATTCGTTTGACATAGTCCGGCGTCTTTTCTCCCGCGAGGCGCTTGCCATGAACGGCTGCGAACGACTTGTACAGTTCACTCACAAAATCGGGAAAGGTGGCGGATTTGTCGGCGGCGTTGTCAACCGCCTCATTCGGAATACCGAGGCGTTTGAACCGATGATAACTCCGCACGAATTCGACCAGCTCACTCGTGAGGCGCAGATTCTCGTCGACCTCGATCCTGTCCAAGGTGCGGGGAATGAAATGGGTGTCGTTTGCCACCGCGAGATCGGGGTGGGCGTCCAACATGCGTTGCAGCAGCGTCGTGCCGGAACGCGGGCATCCCACTACGAAGACGTAAGGGGTTGGATCGTTCACGGTATCGCAGCCCTTGGCATGGTCAATGTGAACGTCGTCTCGGGGGGGCAAAACCCGATAACCCCGTGTACGCTTCATCCAGGAGTAGAGCGACTTTGCGGTCCCGGTCGCCTTCCAGGTGCTGAACAAAGTAGAGCGCTGCCTTCATAGCCGCCAACGCATAGTTGGCGGGAAGGCGATGTTTCCATGCGGACGGAACACGCTGAAAATATTCGGACGCCAGAATAGACGACGCCTTATCGGCAGCGTCTTTGGAGACCGGAAGCAAGATCGGAGCGATCTTCAGCCTGACCAAAAGCGAGGCGACGTCAAACACCGGGTCGGCCATGGCAAAAGAGTCCCAATCGATGAACACGGCTCGGTCACCGTGAACGAAGATATGATCGAGTTTCATGTCCAGATGGGCGGGCAAATGGACATCA
>JBFGKR010000271.1:0-3718 GCA_041576575.1 Arenicellales bacterium
CGTTGGCCGTGGGTCATTACCGTCCGGGGTGGTGGGTGCGATCTTGGTGCGTTTTTTTCTGCGGGGGTACGCCGTGAGAACTTGCCGTACAATGTAGCGAAATCATCGAGGCGGCGATAGGGGCGATACGAGCAAACGAGACGCCCAACTCGATACGGACGAGCTTTCGACAAATGACGTTTGTGCATCTGCCGTAGTAACAACGAATTTGGTTTTACAGGATGGTTGCTGAAGACAAGCCAAAGGGTAAACAACAGTTATCGTTCCACAAGAAGCTGCTGTTTCACACCATACCTTACCTGTTTTTACTGATGGTGTTAATTGGAATAGAAGCGGCGGTACGTCTGAGGTTGCCACATGTGCCCAGCATTCAGGTGTACGTCGTCGGCGAAACGCACGGAGACCGTCACGAGGGCGCGCAGACATTCGAAGGCGATCCTCTTTTGGGCTGGCGTTTGAAGTCCAACCTTGTAAATCAGTGGTGGGACTACACGACCTTCTCGACAAATAGCCAGCATCTTCGACACCCTGTTGATGTCAAAGCGAAAAAGCCGGGTACTCTGCGTATCGTATGCTTGGGGGATTCGGTAACTTTCGGTTACCGCGTGCCGGTGGCGTGGAAAGAGAATCCGATGAAATTCAATCGAAAACATCTGCCATACCCGCGCTTGCTCGAACAAAGGATCAACGGGGAGATGCCGGACAAAAATGCCGAAGTCATTGCCATGGCCGTTCCGGGATACAGCAGTCTGCAGGGGCTTGCGTGGTTGAAACGAGAAATCGAATGGCTTCAACCTGATATCGTGACCGTAAGTTATGGATGGAACGACACCGATTATCGCCGTCTCTCAGACAAGGTTTCGCTGCCGATGGAACGTTCAAAGGTAATTATGCGGTGGCTGAGCGCGCAAAGTCAGGCGGTAATCTACGCGTCGCGCTGGCTGCGTGAGACGCTGGATGCGACCGGTTCGAAGTCGTCTGCGCCTCCGGCCGAACTCGTCAGTCGGGTGTCCAGCGGCGATTACGTGAACAACATGCTGGAGATCGCGCGGGTCGCAAAGGAACACGGCGCTGAACCAGTAATTGTCGCGCAGGTTTATCAAAATGCAGAATCAAATCCGCGTCAGGCCGAGACGATCACGGGAAACCGCATAAGATTGGCGAAAGCGGCAGAAGCGGCGGGAATTCCGTTTCTGAATATCGAAGAGCTTACCGAGGCCGCGCACCCTGATAACAAACATTTGTTTGGAGAACTCATCCATCCCAACAATCTCGGGCACAAATTGCTCGCCGATGCGTTGTACGATTTTCTGGTCGAGCACAGATTGCTCTAGATTTTGACAATGTCACGGCGATCTGGGCCGAGTGTTTCAGTGTCTACTGTCCGGTGTCAATTCCAGTCGGCGTGCGCACGAAAGCCCTGGGACGAACGGACGTGTATTGATTAAAAGTCGTGGAAGTTGAACGCTATTTCAGCCGCAGGTTTACCACGGACGTCGGCGTGCTCCCCCTCCCCCGGATGTTGATCCAAGGCGGAGAGACGAAAGCCGACAGTCCGCGGGAACGACGGATCCATCAACGCCCGGGGCGACACTTTGCGTCCGATGAGGCGGTCATCCCGGCTGTATCTCGGACTCGCGTGTCGGGACTTGCGCTTCGCGCTGCGCACATCCGCGGCTGCACATTGTGCTCCGGCGCTGCCATTAGATGATGATGCCAAGGTAGAACAACGCCGTGACCCCGATGGTCGGACGGGCCAGGAGTACCGCCCAAAGCAAACGGCCGGCATCGATGAGAAGATCCTCGAGCCGGCCGCTTTTTGTTGTTGATGTGTTGACCGCTAATCAGGTGCTTCTGGAACCGTCAACGCTGTCGGCGTTGTTTTCGGCGTGAGCGCCGCTGCTGCTGTCGTCGTCGCTGCTGTCGTCGCTGCTGTCGTCGTCGCTGCTGTCGTCATCGTTGCTGGCGATGCCGCCGCTCGAGTCGTCATCGCTCATCCCGTCATCAACGCTGATTTCCAACTGCGGAGTGTTATCGAATTTCTGGTCCATACTCAGGAGCGTGACCGAAGATCCGTCAAAAGTCACGTCTACTTCTGTTTCCGAGCCCGGCACAACGTCAATCGTGGGCCCGCTCAAACCATTGAATGTGGTCATGCAAGTTCCGGTACCGATCGTGGGCAGAAGGATTCTGAACTTACCCTCGCTGTCCGTGGTGCCGCTCTGCAACGCGTCGCTGCCGCAGTCGACGACTACGACGACTCCCGCCACGCCGGCGGCGTATGCCGTGGGAATGACCAATTCCCCAAAGGCCGCCAGCATGTGGGCCGGGCCCGTGAGTTGTTCGTTCTGCAGCGCCGCAGACGCGCTCGCGTTCACGGTGCCGGACACGCTGGTGACCGACGACCCGCCGCCTCCGGACGAGGTGCCTCCGCCTCCGCAGGCCGCCAGCGCGGCAAACACGGCGACGATCAAAGAACCGATAATGGCAACTCGTGCCTTGATGAAATGTTTCATTGTTAAGGACCTCAATTCTTCGTCTGACCCCGGGACCAGCAGCCCGGGAGGTGGCGCCAAATAGAGCGCCCGTTCATATGTGGGAATATTTCCCACAAATATTAATACAAGATCGTCTCTCTCGCAACGCAAGCACTCCGCGTGTCCCGATGAACGTATTTCCAGATCAGACGATCGGTCGTGATCGACGCGCGGCAGAGGAAGCCTGAGAGGGTCGCCGCGCGGCTCGGCGGCAATGGATGAGGGAGCGACGCGGCTCGATTACGTGCTTTTCTCGACCGGTTTCGTGTCCCGCCCGGATTCGTCGGGAAGTTCGTCGCTGTGGTAGAAGTAAACGCCGAAATTCATGCGTTGTGTGGAATGCTTCGAACCCCGATCCCGGTCTTGCAGTTGACGCGCTCGCCGATTCAAGATTTTCAGAAGACGCATACCCTCCTGCTCCGACAACTGCGCCAGGATCTCGGCGGACGCCGGTGATAGCTCGTCGTAGTACACGCTGCGTTCCAGAAACGGGGGTTCGCCGCCTTGAACGTTGTGTCTCGCGGCAGCCATGTGGTCGTGAAGGTTGCGACCGAAATAATACGCCTTCTCCTCAAAGCCCTTCGAGGGTACGAAGGCACCCGCCTCCAGGACAACGCGATCCCGATCGTCGATGGCGACCGCCCCCAGCCGCAACCATTCATCCAGGATTGCCCGGGGCCGAATATCTTTGCTCACCGAAGTGACCAGTTCCTCGAAACTCGGCTCATCGCCTTTGCGGCGACGGCACAGAGGTCTGGGATTCCCGTCTTTGTCGAGAAATCGGTCGTCGCTGATCCAAAGCGCCGCCAGCTGCGCGCCCAGGTAAACGCTCGCCGGGGGGGTCTCGTCCTCTACAGGCTCCCGCCGCAGACGGCGCACATCCTTGCGGTGGACGCCGGTCAAAAGAGTAATACGGCTGTCGGTCTGGTGTTTACCGGGGAGGCGAAACTCGCGTTCCGCTACCTCCACGAAAATCCCTTTCAAGATTCCCGACAACCAGGTATAAGTGAGTCCGTGGTCGAGCAGCAGCCCCACCAACGGGCGCAACACCCGCTTCACCGCGGACACGAGTGCGGGTGGTGCGCCGGGCCGATTGGTTGAATCAAGGTTTCGCATTTAATCACTCAGACACGCCCCGTTATCCAAGTACTATTCATTATACTTGACGTGGGTAATATTCC
>JBFGKR010000272.1:0-3700 GCA_041576575.1 Arenicellales bacterium
CCCTCGTAACGGATCACGATGACATCGCCGGATTGAATCTCTCCGCGTTCCAGAGCCCCCAGCATTTCCTCTTCGGAATCAAAGACCCGCGCCGGTCCCTTGAATTGTTCTCCCTCCTTACCGGTGATCTTTGCCACCGCTCCTCCCGGAGCCAAATTACCCTTTAAGATCTGGATATGCCCAGTCGGTTTGAGTGGATCTTCGAGGGGCCTGATTATTGCTTGTCCATCGGCCAGTCCAGGGACTTCATTCAGATTCTCGGCCAAGGATTTGCCGGTTACGGTCAAGCAGTCGCCAACGAGCAAACCTTTTTCGAGCAGATATTTCATCACCGCGGGCGTACCGCCGACGTCATGCAGATCTTCCATGACGTATCGTCCGCTGGGCTTGAGATCCGCCAAATAGGGAACGCGATCGCTCACCGCTTGAAAGTCGTCTAGAGACAACTCCAGACCGACCGAGCGTGCGATGGCGATCAGATGCAACACGGCGTTGGTCGAACCTCCCAAAGCGGTGATAAGAACCATGGCATTTTCAAAGGATTCCCGCGTCATGATGTCACTGGGCTTGATGTCTCGCTCGAGAAGCACACGGATTGCTTCACCGGCCCGCAGGCATTCCTGTATTTTCTCCGGATCCACCGCCGGAGTTGAAGAACTGTATGGCAGCGACATTCCGAGCGCCTCGATCGCGCTCGCCATGGTGTTCGCCGTGTACATGCCCCCGCAGGCACCGGGCCCGGGACACGAGTGCTTGACGATTTCCGTGCGCTCGGCGTCGTCTATGGTATGGGCAAGATATTCGCCGTAGCTTTGAAACGCCGAGATGACGTCCAAGACTTTGCCCTTCCAACGACCCGGTTTAATGGTTCCGCCATAAATCATCAGCGACGGCCGATCTAAGCGCCCCATGGCCATGAGACAACCCGGCATGTTCTTGTCGCACCCGGGAATGGAGATGTTGGCGTCGTACCATTGCGCCGCCATGACCGTTTCTATGGAATCGGCGATCAGATCGCGGGACTGAAGCGAAAAACTCATTCCCTCGGTGCCCATGGAGATGCCGTCGCTGACGCCTACGGTATTGAAACGCAGGCCCACCATACCGGCGTTGTGCACACCCTTCTTGACATGCGCGGCGAGTTCGTTCAAGTGCATGTTGCAGGTGTTTCCCTCCCACCACACGCTGGCAATGCCTATCTGCGGCCGCGACATATCCCGCTCCGTCAGACCGGACCCGTACAACATGGCCTGCGACGCGCCCTGCGATTTCGGCTGGGTCACCCGACAACTGTAGCGATTCAGTTTAGTCATGATCGTGATCCGAAAAACCCACGTGCGACATTGTAGGCAATACCGAGCGCCCCTAGCAAAACGCGGCTAATTGGCCGGCTCGGGTGTAGCATCCGATGGCGGCGTCGGGGTCTTGACCAGCTCCGACTTTTTTGTAGATATGGCTTCCCATTGATATTTAGGGACGACGTAGGCCCATTTCCGCCAGCGCTCGGCGAGAACAGTCGGTTCACCGGCGACGGGATCGGCGCCGGCCTCGGCAGACGGCGCATCCGCGGACAAACGCAGGTATATCTCGTCGCCTTGTTCGTAAAACTCCAGATCGATGCGAGAACCTCCCGCGGTTTCAACCGCTACGCGATGGGGAGCCGCAGTTAATATCAACTCCTCCGCAGGTATAACATCGTCAGCGGTCAAGGCGCCTATCGTCCGTGCGATATTATTGACTGCGTACTCGGAGTCGACCTGTTCGTCTTCAGAGAGCCCCACGAGGGCGAAGCTCTCTGCGTTTTCGTTGTCCCGTCGAATCACAAGCTGCTCTCCGTCGGCTGGAGTCACGCTCACGGAATCGATCTGCTTCGTTTCGATTTCCAATATGCGGGTATCGATCCAGTCCTTGGGGGTGCGGGCGGACGGTAGTTTACCTTCGACCAGCCACGCTTGGGGATCCGCAAGCTTACGCACGTAGTATTGGCTTTCGCTTTCTCCGCCACCGATTAATTTTCGTTTGCCGATCAGGACCGACGCGATCTCGTCGCTATTCCCATCCCGCAACCGGACGAGCACTGAATCGGATCCAGACGCGATTTCGTCCTCCAATCCGATCTTGGCGTACAGTTCCGGATTATCCGTTTTCGGCTCCACGCGTTGCAGTTCCGCCAGCCCGATGACGAGAGATCGCACCTTGGCGCCGGGCGCCGGATAGTCATTTTTTTCCTTCACACCCCATTCTTTGTCGCCTTTAACGAGGGTTGCCGCACCGTCGCCGCTCTGAACCTCGATTTTCGACACGTCGTTTGCGCGCTGCATCAGTTCGGGCAAGAAGGGACCGTATTCCTGTGGCGCATATCGGGTGGATCGTTGGCTGTAGACGGCCAGCATCACGGCGATTGCTGTGACAAACGCCAGAGCGGCCAATGCCTTGACATTGATCATGGCTCACTCTTTCCCGCGCGCACGTTTCGTCGACGTCGTATACGCTGTAAGCCGATGAAGACTCCACCCGTGCCAATCAAAATCGGCATCAATCCGATATTTAGAAATTTCATGCGGGCATCCAGAGCTTCGATGTTTTTATGCAATTGATGGCGAACCGAGCGCAGCTCCTTACGGATGCGAATCTTTTCCAATCTGAACTTTTCGATTTCCTGCTGTTGCTCCGCATTCAGAATAACGGCCTCATCGCTCTGCTTGCGATCCTCCAGCTCCAACAGCTTATTTTCCGTCTCGCGTAGACGGTTGAGCAACTCTTGCTCCTTCTGGCGAAACTCCAGTTCCGCCTGTTGCTGAATCTCTGCCACCTTTGTGAATGGGCGCGAATATCGACCGCGGCTGCGGACGCTGATCAGATCGTTGCTCCCCAGCAAGCTCTCCAGTGCGTTGATGACGAAATTACCGTTAGCGGCGCTAGGTATGAGGATGCGACTACCAAGAAAGTTTTGCACCTGAACCCAGAAGCGGTCGTTGAGAAGATCGGTATCCGCGACCACGATGAGGTTGATATCGGTTTCCGCCTCGGAGAGATGAGGCGGGTCGGACTTTTGATCCGTCTCGTTGGCATCTTGCGTCGGTATGTCGTCGTCTTTTTTCTGGTCTTCGCCGGGGTCCGGTTTTCCAGCTGGAAAAGCGGTTTTCGCTTTGCCCGAGACACGCGCCGCCAACATTAACTGACGTCCGCCGGGTCGGTATTGTCGCAGCAAGACCGTCGGGTCGTTGAGAAATCGCAGCTGTGCGGCGTCGATCTCCATGGCGCCGGGCGTCGTTTCCACCAGGGGCGTGACCTGGAGTCCCTCGCCTTCATCCGGCTCCAGGATGCCCGGGGTCGCGAATATGAGATTGCCGAGTTCAGCGGTCACGACGTCCTCGGGATTAAACTGGGCCGGCGGTAGATTCATCCATACCGGATATTCGGCAACGACGGCGCGACCATTGTCGGAATAGCGCACCTGCTCGGCGATCTGTAAATCTCCGGCAACCTTGCCCTCCAGGAGACGCACGCCCCACGACTTGAACAGTTTCGCCAGATCGGAACTCCCGGAAACGCCGCCCAGCATAGGCCCGCCCGCGGGGGCTTCGGATTCCGCATGCGGATCGACGAAGATCAGCGCCCGCCCTCCTCTCAAAACGAATTGGTCGATGGCGTAGACGGTGAGGTCCGACAATCCCTTGGGGTGCACGAGCATGACCAC
>JBFGKR010000273.1:0-3681 GCA_041576575.1 Arenicellales bacterium
CGAACACGTCCGCTGTGATTATTGCTTCGATATGTCTAGTTACATGTCTCCGAGATTGACACGGGTGGCTGTAAATTCGTCTGCTGTTGATTCTATGGGCCCTCATCGCACTGCACGCCATCGAGCAAGAAAATCCGTACGGCATACAGCGCTTCGAATTGCCAATCTGCAAGCGAATGGCCGCCCATTCACACCGTCACTCACTGCATCTCGTTAACGAAAACTTAAAACCGTCAATCCAGACTTCGTGGCGGACGCGCATCCACGATCATCAACGGGTCGAACTAGCTGTCATCGAATATCGGGCAGCTCGATGGGCAGGGGCTTCACATTCCAGATCTCTTCGCAGTACTGCCGGACCGACCGATCGGAGGAGAATCTGCCGCTGCGGGCTGCGTTGAGGATGGACATTCGCGTCCACTGCTCGCGATGCGCGTAGGCGCGGTCGACTTCCGACTGACAATCAACGTACGACTGGTAGTCCGCGAGCGCCATGTAGTTGTCGTGATCCAGTAACGATTTCACCAAAGGTTGGAACAACTCTCGGTCTCCCCGGGAAAAAAATCCCGATGCAATGAGATCCATGACTTCACGCAGGGTCGGATTGTCCCGATAGATTTCGCGCGGGCGGTAGCCTTCCGATCTCATCCGCTGAATCTGATCCACCGTGAGGCCGAAGAGAAATAAGTTCTCCGCACCGACCTCGTCCCGTATTTCGACGTTCGCGCCATCGGGAGTCCCAATAATCACGGCGCCGTTCATCACGGACTTCATATTGCCTGTACCGGACGCCTCCGTACCGGCCGTGGAGATCTGCTCCGAGAGATCCGCCGCCGGATAAATTTGCTGCGCGGTCTTGATATCGTAATCCGGCAAGAAGATCACCTTCAGGTAGTCGCGCGTGTCGGGATCGTTGTTCACCACGTCGGAGACCGAATTGATGAGCTTGATAATAAGCTTTGCCATGTGATAGCCCGGCGCGGCTTTGCCGGCAAAGACGCAGGTGCGAGGCAACAGGTCCGGGACCGCGCCGCGTTTGATGCCGTGATACAGCGTAATGATGTGGAGTAGATTCAAATGCTGGCGCTTGTATTCGTGGAGGCGCTTCGCGTGCACATCGAATATCGAATCGGAATCGACGGAGACACCGGTACGCTCGTGGATGAGCGTCGCCAGGACGCGTTTGTTGTGTTGTTTTACGTCGCGCCATTCAGCGTGGAAATCAGGATCATCGGCGAGCTCTTCGAGTTTTTTCAACTCCTCCAGGTTCCTGATCCAGCCGTCGCCGATTTTTCGCGTGACCAGCTCGGATAACCCAGGGTTGCTCAGCAGTATGAAACGCCGCGGCGTCACCCCGTTGGTCTTGTTGCTGAACTTGTGCGGCCAAAGCTGATAAAAATCCTTGAAGATTCGCGTCTTCAAAAGTTCGGTGTGCATTTTTGCGACGCCGTTGACTGCATGACTTCCCACGCACGCCAGGTTCGCCATGCGCACGTATTTTTGGTCGCGTTCATCGATGAGGGACAAGCGAGCGATCTTTTCGTGGTCGTTTGGGTATGCGAGTCGCGCTTGATCGAGAAATTTTTGATTGATTTCGTAGATAATCTCCAAATGCCTGGGGAGTAGCCTGCTGTACAAGCGCACCGGCCATTGCTCCAGGGCTTCGGGAAGCAGCGTGTGATTGGTGTAAGCAAACGTATTCTGCGTGATGTGCCACGCTTGTTCCCATGGCATATGGTGCTCGTCTACCAGCAACCGCATGAGCTCAGGGATGGCGATGCTTGGGTGGGTGTCGTTCAGTTGAATCACAAATCTCTCGTGGAAACCCTCAAGAGACGTTTCCACCTGTTTGTAGATACGAATCAAGTCCTGGAGCGAGCAGGAAACGAAGAAATATTGCTGCTGTAAGCGCAGCTCTTTTCCGCTTGCCGGCTCGTCGTTTGGGTATAACACCTTTGTAATATTCTCGGAGAACACCTTCTCGTCGATTGCTCCGTAGTAGTCGCCGGTGTTGAAAGCCTGGAAGTCGAACGATTCGCAGGCTTGTGCCCGCCACAAACGGAGAAAATTGGCCGTATTGACTTTGTAGCCGGGAATCGCCGTGTCGTAGGCGATTCCCTTGACTTCCCGTTCCGGCAACCAACGCACCCGGTAGGCGCCGTCGTCGTCGTGATAGCTCTCCGTGCGTCCCCCCAACTTTATTGCAAAAGCAATCTCAGGATGCGCTATTTCCCAAGGATTTCCGAACTGCAGCCACTTGTCGGTGCGCTCGACCTGCCAGCCGTCGTGGACCGCCTGGTCGAAAATACCGAACTCGTAACGGATCCCGTAGCCGATCGCGGGGATCTGGAGGGTCGAAAGGGAATCCAGAAAGCAGGCGGCGAGCCGACCGAGCCCGCCGCTGCCCAAGCCGGGTTCCTCTTCCTCGGCCAAAAGCGCGTCGAGCTCGAGGCCGAGTTCGTCGGTAACTCGACGCACCGCGTCGTACATGCCCAGGTTTAGCAGGTTGTTGCCGAGGTGCGGGCCCAGCAAATACTCCGCGGACAAATAGACCACCGTTCTGCTGCGGGCCTGCAGGTAGCTTTGCGCCGTATTGACCCAACGATGCAGCAAGCGGTCACGCACGGTGTACGCGAGCGCACGATAATTGTCTTTCCGGGACGCGACTGCGGGAAAGCGCCCCAGCACGTAAAACAGGTTGTCGAGAAAGGCCCGCTTTAGGGTGGAAGTGCCGAGTCCCGTGCGGATGTCTTCCCATGCGGCGCGGTCGTGCAGCGGCGGCGGTCGCTCGTTGGTGCTCAATGTGCTGGTACTCCGTGCCTCGCAAACCCAAACCCGGCCGGGTATATTGACGAAATTCTTTCCTCAAGTCATTGTTTCGCGAGCTTTTACGACGCACAGCGGCTTCGTCTTCGTGGAATTTTTGCGGGTTCTCTTAAAGCGGTTAATCTCCTAAAGCGGTTAATCTCCGATATTCGCAAACACACGCCAGACGTTCGATGAACGCGAATGTCCCGACGAATCGCAGCCGCCGGAGGTGCTTCTGTCGTCGCGGCATCCCCGGCGGCTCAGAGAATTGGCGCAGCGTCGGGGTCCGAATGCGCGCGCCGGCACACCCCGGGAAGCGTCGGAGTTCGGCGATGCCGTTCTGATCTCGGTGCCCCACGGCGCGCTCCACCACGTGGGCCGAGACTATGCCGCAGAGCTGCGAGGAAAGATCGTCCTGGATACCGGCAACCCCTTTCCGCACCGCGATGGCGACATGGCGGTTGCGGCGCACGAGAACGGAACGGCTGTTGCGTCGGACGAATTTCTCGCCGGAGTGCGTCTGGTTCGCGCGTTCAACACAATCCCCTGCTGCGATCTGCGCGAACCGGCGCGCCGCGCCGCGAGCAGGAGTTCCTCTGACGGGCGATGACGCGGCGGCGCTGGAGGTCGCCAAGCGCCCAGTCGAGGACGCCGGTTTCGAGCCGGTGTTGGTCGGATCGCTTGCCCGCGCGCGCGAGTTCGATGTGGGAACAACAGTGTTTGCTAAAGCGCTGATCGCAGATAAACTGCGGCGGTAGCTCGGAATCCGACCCTGAGTCGATGGTCGATCTCGTCGCGAATTCCCAGCTGCCGCCGGTGTCGGGATGCCCGTTCAGACCCTGTAAAAAGCGTCGGTGTGGGCCCAAGAGAGCC
>JBFGKR010000274.1:0-3674 GCA_041576575.1 Arenicellales bacterium
CCGCGCTGGAAGCGGCCGAGGCCGTGCCTTGGACGCTGACGGGCCAGGAAAAGAGGGCGCCCCAGGTATGGTTCATAGAATTCGGCGACAGCAGCCTCAATTTCGAACTTGTACTGTGGTTGAAACCCGAAGCGGTGAAACGGCCGTCCGCAGTCCATGCCGCCTACCTTTGGGAGATCGAGTCCAAGCTGAGGCAATACGATATCGAGGTACCGTTTCCACAGCGAGACTTGCATCTTCGCAGCGTGTTTGGGAAAAAAGACGAAGAAGGGTGGCCGCTAATCAGCGAGGCTGCCGGTAAAGCCTAGACCATAGACGCTTCATCCCAGCGGGGAATTACTAAACGGCGTGGATGGAATCTCCACCCGCATTGTATTAAAAGAGGACAAGCCAGCATGAAAGTCATTGCAGATCTGTCGGTAGTACCCATGGGAGTCGGCGTATCCGTCTCCGAATACGTCGCCGAATGTCATCGAGTGTTGACGGACGCCGGATTGCAGACACGGCTTCACGCCTACGGCACCAATATCGAAGGAGAATGGGACCAAGTCTTCGCTGCCATCAAGCGGTGTCACGAGGTTGTGCATGCACGGGGAGTCCCGCGCATCTCGAGTACGCTTCGCTTCGGGACGAGGACCGACCGGGAACAATCGGCCAGCGACAAAATTCGCAGCGTCGAAGAAAAATTATAGCCGCCTGATTTGTGCGCCATCCTCCGTAGGTCAGAGCCCGCTTTGTTGCTGCAACGATCGTAAATTGCTGCAGTGCCGCACCACCGCGGGATCCATCCATGCAAAACCGGGAAGTTTGTCTAAAATAGGTTTATCGACCCCGGGGGTTATCAACACCGTTATCTGATTGAGGAAGCGATATGGCACACATGAAGCTCCAAAAAGAGACCGATACCAAGAAATACATCTTATTGGCGTTCTTGATCGGCGTTTTCGTCTTTCTGGTCGTCTAAATCTCGCCCTTTTTCTAAAACCGGGCGCTCGCCGTACGAACTACGGCCAGCGCGCCCGCATCAGACGAACTCGACAATTATCCTGCGGTTTAGTTTGCCCTTTTTTTCTATTCTTTTTATGCGGACCTCACCGATCTCCGCACTCGTCGCCACATGCGTGCCGCCACACGGTTGCAGGTCGACGCCTTTGAAATGAACCAAACGGACGCGCCCGCCGCCTTTGGGCGGTTTCACGGACATGGTTCGCACCAATCCGGGAGTTTCTTCCAATTCCGCATCGGTGATCCACCGCACTTCCATGGAATGGTCTTCTTTGATGAGTTCGTTCAGGCGTTGGTCTATGGCCGCCTTATCGGGCGGCTCCGGCAGGTCAAAATCCAGCCGCGCGCTGCCGTCCCGAATGGATCCTCCGGTGACCGGCGCGTTGATGACTGCACACAGCAGATGCATGCAGCTGTGCATTCGCATAAGCCGGTAGCGACGCTCCCAGTCGATACGCAGGGTGACGTTCTCGCCGGCCTCTGGCAACGGGGCGCGCGGGTCGGGGATGTGTAAATGCTCGCCGGTCTCGCTGTCTTTGCGCGTGTCGACGATAGGAATTCGGCCCATGTCGGCGCGTATCATAACTCCGGTGTCCCCCGGTTGTCCGCCGCCTTGGGCGTAGAAAACGGTCCGCTGAACGCGGATCCCTCGCGCGTCGGCTTTGGTCACACGGGAAGCGCATTCGCGTAAATACATATCGGTCCTGAAAAGTTCTTCTGTCATACCGGCACCCTTTGTCGATTTCGTGCGCGATCGCCGCATTGTCCTTTTAATACGCCGGGGAGGCAGCACTTTCATCGAGTTTTCAAGACTTTGTGGCAAAACGCCTGACCGTGTCTAAACTTAATGATGTATGGCCGGGAAATGCCGATGTTGGCAATTCTCCCCGTTTGTGATACGAAGCTCAAATTAGTTCAGGACCTTCCTAAATAATATGCGGGTCCGGTTTTGCCGGATTCCAACCGGGGGCGTCTGCAATCTTCTTAGCAGTGGTCGATATGGAGAGAGTCGATAACGATCGGCGGCGAACAGTGCGCCGGGAAATCAGGACGCGCGTTCGCTTGCGAATTGACGACAGCAGCGACTTCGAAAACGCGCATTTGGTCAATCTGGGAAGACTGGGAATGTATTTGATGACGCGATCGAGGTTGCGACTTGGTCAGGAGATAGAAATTGTCACTCCATGCGAGTTCGACGAAGACCATATAAAGATCCGAGCTCGAGTGGTGCGACAGGGAAATCACCGTTGGTGGGGCTTGTTCAGCTATGGATGTCGAATTCTGCAAGCGTATTGAGTCGCCGCTCCAGCGACCGACTTCGTACTAACGCCGCTACAATTTTCTACAATTGCATTTTTCGTGTCACCGATGGAAAGATGGCACGACCGCATTTATAATCCGTTGTATCTCGATGGGAGTCTAACGGCTACGCATGCAGATCCGTGTTGTTGGATGTGACGGCGGTATTGCCCCTGGATCGCTGACAACCTGCTTTCAGATTGACGAATCGCTGCTAATTGACGCGGGTAGCGTCTGCGCAGGATTGGCAATTCATGAGCAACGCCAAGTAAGGGACATCGTAATTAGCCATGCACACATGGATCACATCCGTGACTTGGGGTTTCTGGCCGACAACATGTTGGGGGACACCGAACGCATTAATATTCACGCACTGCCCGAGGTCAACCGCACTCTGCGGGAGCATTTTTTCAACAACGCGATATGGCCCGACTTTACGAGGATTCCGTCCCCGCAGAATCCGTTCTATATCCTGCACGACATCCAGCCCGAGAAACCGTACGTCTTTGGAGACGTAACGGTGCTTCCCGTGCGCGTCGACCACACTGTTCCGTCGACGGGATTCATTCTCGAAGATTCGACAGGGAGCGTGGTGATGAGCGGAGACACGGGTCCCACGGAGAGAATCTGGGAGATCTGCAGCGGATTCAGCGACATCAAAACCTTCTTAGTCGAACTCGCTTTTCCCAACACCCACCAATCGATTGCGAACTTGGCAAGACACTTCACTCCCGCAACACTCAAAGACGAACTTGCCAAATTTCAGATCAACAACATACCCATAGCGCTGTATCACCTCAAGCCCAGACATGCTCCTAAGATTCACGCAGAAATCCAAGCGATGCGAAATGCAAGTCTCCGGTTTCTGCAGAATGGAGAAGTCCTAACGTTTTAATCCGCGCCTGCACGGCGTCCGCGCATGCCTGCGTCGTCAATATTCGTACAGCGTAGTTTCGATCCGATCGAGGCGATCGTCCCGGAGCGTCTTTAACGGTCCAGGCGTCAATTCCGGGTCTGGTCTGTGTTATCTTCGCATTCAATCAACGAGGACACGGGCGGTTATGGCAAATCTATCCGAGATTGCAGAACTATTGGATCGGCGTAATCTGCTGATCGAACAGATCGGCGACGACAAAGAACTCGCCGCAATGTCCCCGTCGGAGCACGCGGTTGAGGGAACCCTGGTGTGCGTCGACAGCGCCGAGCATTGCGCGTCCACCGTCGAGGCGAGTCCCGGAGCGGTCATCACCAGCGAGTCGCTGCAGCAGCGATTCGGACCCCCTATTCTCGTTACTTCCAACGTCAAGCTGGCTCACGCCATCGTGCGCGCGGCATTTTTCGACTACGAAGTGCGGGAGTCGGGATGGGGC
>JBFGKR010000275.1:0-3632 GCA_041576575.1 Arenicellales bacterium
ATATCCTTGTACATGCTGTTGCAAACAACCAAACGGTCGTCCGCATCATACAGAGAAAAGCCCTCTCCAATGCTTTCGATGGCATCCATGAGCCGTTGGCGCGCCTGTCCGATTTCTCGCAGATTTTTCTCATCGATCTCGATTGCGGTGTCCCGAAAGATCGTGAGCGCTCTCGTCATACGGCCGATCTCATCGTCGGATTCGCTTTCCGGAAGGTGAACTCTCAAATCGCCGCCTGCAACCGATTCCATGCTGCCGCTGAGCTCGGTCAAGCGACGTATGAGATTACGTCCTACATAGAGCCACACTATTAATGTGGAACAAATCAAACTCATGACGACGATAAGCATGATCGACCATATGCTCGTTTGTTGCGCTGAAGTCGCTCTGGCAATCGCTTCGGTCATGTGCTTTTTGCTATCCGTCACAAGTTGATCTATCGTGCCGGATAGTTCTTCCGACAACCAAGCGTTCTCGATCAACACATCCCGCGCGTTATCATGCGCGGCGAATTCGTCCCGAAGTCTAGTAAATACGCTTCCCTGACCTCCCATGAACTCATGCAGCTCGTTCATATGGGTCGTCAATGCATTTCGCAGAGAGGTGCCGAATTCGCCCGTCAAGGAATCGATTTCGCCCAGTGCCGTCTGCCCCCGAGCCGACAATACCGGTAGTTGCTCAACGCGGTCGGTCAATTGCACCTCGAGGAAAACCTCGTAAATTATGGAAAGATGTTCCATGGCGGTCTGCAGAATAGCGCGAGATCTCAGCAGTCGGTTCATCTTAGGATTATGTGCCTCGGGTCCATGAATGGTGGTCTCGACGGCGCTATCCGCTGCGCTCATACGCTCCAACTCGTGGTCCAAATCGGCGATTGATGCGGACAAAAGCTTGCTGATCTCGACGTAGGCCTCACGAAATTCGGCCAAAAATTTTTCACGACTGTCTGTAACTTGAAGCCGATGAGCCATTAGATCGTTGAGTTCATTGAGATTGCTACGAAGCTGCCCCGCGGACCAATCGATCGTATAAAGTAGATCCTGGTCTTCCACCACGTCTTTGAGTCGATCGATCATCTCCTCGAGGCGTTTGCCGTCTGCGACAATCTGGGAGTGAATCTGGTCGCGTTGACCGGGATTGGCAACCGTCAACATCTCTTGCGCCGCTCGAACCAGGCGTTCGGCTTGTCGCGATACTTCCAATGAAATGATCGCCTCTGGGGCCTTGAACTGGGAAATGCGGTTGAGAGTCTTGCCGACTTCTAGGAAGGAGTATAAAGCGGCTGCGGCGGCCAGAACTGCGAAAGCGCTGATGCAGAAAAACGCCAGCAATAAACGCCCGCGAATACCGAGTCGTCTAAGCATGCCGATGCGTCCCCAAACTGCGGCTTGTCGGCACGCGAACACGCTCTTTTCGAAACCGCGCCGGTTCTACCGGTACAGGCGCGGTAAACGCTACGCCAAGCAAGGATGCGACTACATCAATCATGACGTGCCCTCCGAACTGCCTCGCGCACTTTTCCCTAACTCACGCGCGCATTTCGTAGCCTATTACCCACCACCATACTCTGGTTTTCTCGAAAAGTCAGCAAGAAAAAGGCAGCCCGATGCCGCACTGCAATATAAAGCCTGGATCCGTGTCGTCGGCGATCGGATTGCACGCGATTGCGGTGCCACGGGTATGGAGTCGTTGATAGCGTCCAGGCGTGCGGTTCCGTCGCCGCCGGTAGGGATTTTCGTCGCGACGCGAGCTTTTACGTCGTGCTCTGGCGTCTCAAGGGTCGTTTTCGAAAGGACACATCGGATGACGACCCTAGCGTCAGACACATCTGTTGCATGCGGGTGGTCGCTCGAGGTTCATGTTGCCCAAATTACGCATGGGCCCGCGCCGAGTGTCGCGTCTTGCATTTACGCCTCACTCGCCAACCGTCTGCGCCTGGCCCGCCAAGAGCGCGTTGCGCCAGGCTCACCCACCGATCGAATCGAGGGCACCCCACTCCGCGGTATTCTCGTTGGCGGAGGGAGCACCGAGTTGGTTCGCCTTGTTGATTTTTCCCCGTGCGTCCGTGCTCCGGTTGCGGGCGCCCAAAGCGGCGCAGGATTTTGCTCTACGCGCACCCGTAGGTATGATAATAAATCCCCGAGATTTTGGGATGCGAGCGCATGACAAACTGCGGATCGCGGGCACATTAGTTCTACTCCGAACCCGTGACACTGTATACCGGTGATCCGCCAAGCACTTCTGACGAGGATTCGATGAAAGAGCGACTCACACCGAAATTGAGTCCGTCGGCCACTGAGGCGACCACGGATACGGAAGTTACCGATGTTTCGAGTAGCGACCGCGCTGATCCTGCGGCAAGAGTGCGTCCATCGAGCACCGGTGGCTTCAACGTCGTGCTGATGGGTATGCTCATCGTGGCCCTGTTGGGCATCGTCGGCTTCGGACTTCACAGTCTAAGTTTGCGAGATCGCCTGGGACAATTGGAGCAGGTTCTAAGCGTGCTGCGCACGCGGGATACTAATGCCGAGGACGACTCGACCCGCATCACGGCCGCCGTGTCGGGCCTAAACGAGCGTATGGTTGCCATGGAAAACAAGCACGAGGCGGTCGCGGCGTCGGTCAGCGCGGCGGCGACTCAACGCGATTTGCGGGCAGCCGTTGAAACACTCGATGCCCGCATTCGGGAGTTGCGGGACATCGTCGCTTCCGCAACCGCAACAACAAAGGAACTAAAATCCGCGATTACGGAACCGGCGCCGGGAGCGCAACAGGCATGGGCAGTCCATCTCGCCACCCTCTCGGACCCCAGCGCCGCGGACAAATTCGTCGCTACAGCCGAAGAGCTGGGCATAAACGTTCAAAGGGAAACGATAACGGTGGGTGATAAAACCATGTACCGCATGTCGATTAGGGATATCGTCTCGTACGACGACGCCGAGAAACTGGCCGCCAAGGCGCAACAACGAATGAAGTTGGCACAAAAACCCTGGATCGCAAAACAATAACTTCGTGGCACCGCGACCGCGGACGAACCGGCTGTATTGCACCGCTCGGCGGGTCGGCGATTTCTCCGCTTAGCCAGTGCGCGCCTAACGGAAGGCAATAGTCTTCAAGACTCGCTGTCGACATCCGTCTTGTTTTCAGCCCCCAAGTTCTTGTATCTTGCGTGCTGCAACCGGCCACGTGCCCACCATGCCTGACACGCTTTCCCTGGATATCGATCGCCTCGGCACCGCCTCCGTGATGCTCAACCGTCCCGAGGTGCACAACGCGCTCAACGGCGCACTGATCAGCGAGTTAACCGATACACTGCGGGGGCTCGACGACGACCGGACGGTTCGCGTGATCGTTCTGGGCGCCGAGGGTAAGAGTTTTTCCGCCGGCGCCGACCTGACGTGGATGCGCAATATGGCACGGGCCTCGGAAGAGGAAAACTATCAAGACGCGATGCGCCTTGCGGAGTTGCTGCAGTCCCTCAATCAGGTTGCCAAACCCACCGTCGCGCGCATCCACGGCGCGGTCTACGGCGGAGCCGTTGGCATAGTCGCGTGCTGTGACATCGCCGTTGCGTCGGAGCGAGCGATCTTCAGCCTTTCCGAGGCCAAGCTGGGGCTTGTTCCGGCGGTGAT